>CALBCO010000021.1 GCA_937927265.1 uncultured Verrucomicrobiae bacterium
TGGCGCTGCGGCAACGGCATGGCGGCGAGGGTGGAGGATTGGATTGCAAAAATCAAGCGGCGAACAGCGGACAGCCCGGCGGTCTGTCCCTACCACCAACAGGTAGGGCGCGACCGCCGGGCGCACCGAGGCATGACGCGACCACCTGCGGACAGCCCGGCGGTCTGTTCCTACCAATCTGTCTTGCGCTCTCGCTTTTCGCCACGGGCGCGTTGGCAAATGAAACGAGTTCGCCACCGTGGTATGCGCCGCTGAAAAACATCGAGATCGGCCGCGGCAAACTCGACATCGGTTTCTATCTGCGCGCGCGCTACGAGTGGCTCGACAACTTCAGCATCCAACATTACGGCGTCGCTGATGACAACGTGCTGTTGTATCGCTCCCGGCTGAGCCTCGATTACCGGCTGGAGAATCAGGCGCACGCGTTCATCGAGGTTCAAGATGCCCGCTACGCACTCAACCGGCTGCGGTTGTCGGATTTTGACGGGCCATGTTCCTACCGCGACGATTTCGATCTGCGGCAGGCCTACGTCGAGTGGCAACACATTGGCGATTCGCCGTTCGGCTTCAAGCTGGGCCGGCAAATCTTTCTGTACGCCGACCGGCGTTTGTTCGCGCCCGCCGACTGGGGCAACGTCGGCAACTACTGGTGGGACGCTGCCAAACTCTACTTCGACACCGACGCAGCAAAGCTGGACGTCATCTACGCGCAGCGGGTGTTGAGCGAGCCGACCAAGTGGAACTTCGATCACTGGCCGTATCATGTCGGCGCTGTCTATGCCCGGATCAAACGCCTGCCGGTCACGCTCGACGCTTTTTACGTCTTCAAACACAACTGGTCCGGCGAAGTCAAAGGCGAAACCGGCACCGGCAACGAAACCCGTCACACGCTCGGTTTTTTCTCCGAGCGGCCCGCCGGCAACGGCTGGGATTACGGACTGTTCGTTGCCGGACAACTCGGCGACTGCGCCGGTGACGACATCGGAGCGTTCGGAATCATCACGCGACTCGGCTACACGTTCCCTGTCGCTTGGAAACCTCGGCTCGGCGTGGAGTTCAACTACGCCAGTGGCGATTCCAATCCGACCGATGGCCAGGCTGCCACATTCGACGGAATTTTTGGCGCGATGGATATTCCGTACGGCTGGATGAACGTCGTCAGCTTCAAGAACCTCGAAGACTACGCGGTCAACGTCAGCATCCAACCGTTGCGTCCGCTGAAGCTCAGCGCCGAGTATCATTATTACCGGCTCGCCGAGGCGCGCGACGCCTGGTACTGGGTCAACGGCAAGTCAGAGCGACGCGACTTGACCGGCGCGGCAGGCCGCGATTTGGGGCACGAGGTGGACTTGATCGCCCGGTGGCAGGTCAACAAAGAGCTTGAGTTCATGGCTGGCTACGCGTACTTTTTCGCCGGCAACCTCGTGCGGCACACCCCCGGCAGCCACACCGGCGCCGATTGGGCCTTTGCGCAGTTCATTTACACATTTTGAGCAGATGCACTTCACCCATCTCAATCAGGCCGTTGGCATGGCACGACCCGCCCCGGCGGGCAAGCCGCCGGGCACGCCGAGGGTTTATGCCTCCCCAAATGGCGTGAGGTTCACTAACCTGCTCGTGCTCCAACACGTTCTTATGAACCAACGAGAAAGGAAGCGGCCATGACCATCAGCCAAGCAAAGCTCGATGAAATCCTCGCGTTGGTGCGGAAGAAATATCCGGACTGGGCCGGTTTTGCCGACCCGCGATTTGAGAAAGACGAAGTGGCATACAAACAGGCCACCATTGCCAAAGCCCAAACGCTGCTTAGTCAGGCTGAATTGGAACGGCTGATCGCGGCGAGCCAGTTCGACGAGTTCATCAAACGCTTGGAACAGGTTGGCCGGGACAATAACCTGCTGGATCAGAGCGTGCCGTTCAGCGGTGATTTGTCCGTGCTCTACCAGCCCAACCTGGACAAGCCCGCGTTCTGTCGGGCGATGCTCGATTTGCTATACGGCGACGGACCAGCTCACGTGCGCTTGACCCGGTATGCCGACTTTGTCAAAGCGAACAACCTGCCCAACAAGTGGACGTTCCCCACCTATTTCCTTTTCATCTGCCATCCGGACACGGAGATGTTCGTGAAACCGCGAACGACGAAATGGTTTCTGGAGTTCGTTGGCGTGCCGCCTACATTCACCAGCGTCCCAACGCCACCAGCCTACGTGACAATCAAACAGTGCGCTCAGTTGCTCAAAGACGGTCTCCAGCAATATGGCCCGCGCGACATGGTGGACATCCAAAGCCTAATTTGGGTTTGCCGTCACGTAGCCGGCGATGACTCAGAGGCAGCGCCGATGGTCGTTCGTGAACCCGCCATCACTCAACCGGGCTTCTTCACGACCAAGACGTTCGAGTTGCTCGAAGCGTTGCACAACAATCCCACTCGGCAGTTCTACACGGAGCACAAAGACGAATTCCAACAGCACGTCGAACAACCGTTCCAGCGTCTTTTCCATCAGGTGCGCGACCGTCTGCCGCAGCTAATCCGGGACGCGATGGAAACCGAGAAGAATATATTCGCCCGCATTCCCAAGAACGACTACGGACGCGGCGGCGCGTGGGATTTTTACTGGGGCGCGTTCTACACCAAAGGCGGCAAGCGAACGAGCGATGCTCAACTATTCATAGCCATCCACACCAATTTCCTACGCTTCGGTTTCTCCATCGGCGTGCGTAGAAGCCAATGCCGGGAACGCTTTGACGCCAACCTAGAAAAACATCGCGACGAGTTGGTTGCGTTGCTGGAGGACAAGCTCACCGGCTTGGGCATGGTGTTCGGTGATCCCAACGATGTTAAACCACCGCTTGACCATCAAATAACCTCCTTCGCCGAATGGGTGGGAAGTGACGTCCGCTACAGTGTCAAGAAGCACTTTCCGAAGGAAACCGTCGTTGCAATGCCGCCCGAGGAACTTATCCGGCAAGTCACCGACGTCTTCACGGCAGTTTTCCCGCTGGTGTTGTTGACGATGAGCGATGATCCGATGCCGGCGATTCGCGCCTATCTGAATCAACCAACAACGGTCGCCACTCCGAAACCCACGCAACCCGAATACTCGCTTGCCCAGTGCGCTGCGGACACCGGCATGGAAGAGAAGGAGCTTGCACGGTGGGTGCGGGCGATTGAACGCAAAGGTCAGGCGATTTTGTACGGGCCACCGGGCACAGGGAAAACGTTCATAGCGGAGAAACTGGCCCGGCACTTGATTGGTGGCGGCGACGGATTCTCCGACCTCGTCCAGTTTCATCCGTCGTATGCCTACGAGGATTTCATGCAGGGCATCCGGCCACAGCGGGTGTCCGGCGGACTGGATTATCCGACAGTGCGCGGACGGTTTTTGGAGTTTTGCGACCGGGCGGCGCGGTGTTCGGGCCGGTGCGTGCTGATCATTGATGAAATCAATCGCGCCAATCTCGCGCGCGTCTTCGGCGAGTTGATGTATTTGCTGGAATACCGGCAACGGGAAATCCCGTTGGCTGGTGGCGGGCGCTTCAGGATTCCCGGCAACGTGCGCATCCTCGGCACGATGAACACCGCCGACCGCTCGATTGCGTTGGTGGATTACGCCTTGCGCCGGCGGTTCGCGTTTCTGCCGTTGTATCCGAACTTCGACGTGCTGCGCCGGTACCATCAGAACACCGGCGTGGCCGTGGATGGATTGGTTCGCGTCCTGCAACGGGTCAACCAAGCGATTGACGACCCGCACTACCACGTGGGCATCAGCTTCTTCTTGCGGGAAGACTTACCGGCCGAACTCGCGGACATCTGGCAGATGGAGATTGAGCCGTATCTGGAAGAGTATTTCTTCGACCAACGCGACAAGTATGAGCAGTTCCGCTGGCAAAATATCCAAGGAGAAATCGGATGGTGAACCTGCCGGCACAAACGGTCATTGAGTTGCCGGAGTACGAGCAGGTTACACTGCCGCGCACGACGCTTTCCGATGAAGTGGCGTTGTGGCTCTACAACGAGCACGGCCAACGCATCCGCATCGAATGGCCCAGCCCGCTCAACCAATATCAGTGGCGACTGACATCGCAGGGCTGGGTCGGATTCATCCCGGTATCGCCGGACTTGCTTTTGGCGCTGCGCCCAAAAGTTCCGATGCGCAGCCTGTTTGGGATGCTCGAATACGCCTACCAGTTGAATTTCGCCGTCCTGCCCGGCTTGATTGATTGCGCCACGTTGGAGGAGTTCTATGACCGGCTGGCGCATCTGTTGGCGAAACGCATCCTCGCCCGGCAACGTCAGGGCTTGTATCGCGCCTACGTTCCACGCGCCGAACCACTGGCTTACGTGCGCGGGCGTTTGGACGTGCCACGGATGATCCGCCGTCCGTGGGACACTTCGTTGGATTGCCAGTTCGAGGAACACACCGCTGATGTCGAGGACAACCAGATTCTCGCATGGACATTGCGCTGCATCGCGCAGAGCGGCCTGTGTACCGAACGCAGCCTGCCGGCCATCCGCAAAGCGTGGCGCGGCATGGCGGGCGCAATTAGTCTCGTTCCGGTGACGGCTGCTGCCTGCGTACGACGGTCGTATAACCGTCTGAATCACGACTATCAAACCTCCCACGGACTTTGCCGGTTCTTTCTCGAGAACAGCGGCCCAACCCACGCCGACGGGGAACACACCATGTTCCCGTTTTTGGTGGACATGGCACAACTCTACGAAAAGTTTGTCGCCGCTTGGCTCGCCACGCCGGCACGCCTACCGGCTCACGTGAACCTTCGCGCACAAGAGCGAGTCCACTACGGGCAGGACGCGGCAGCTCATTTCCGCATTGATTTGGCACTGTACGATCTGGCTGCGGGTGTTCCGCTTTGTGTCCTCGACACCAAGTACAAGACACCGGTTGCGCCCGCGCCGGAAGATGTTTCGCAAGTCGTTACTTACGCGCACGCCAAAGGCTGCACGGAAGCGATCCTTGTCTATCCGCAGCCGTTGGTTCAGCCGCTCGACGCCACCATCGGCCAGATTCACGTCCGCTCTCTCACCTTTGCCCTTGATCGCGACCTGGAAGAAGCTGGAGGTGAGTTCTTGCGTGCATTGAAGCTCACCAGCGGACAGCCCGGCGGTCTGTCCCTACCAACAAAGGCGGAATCTTGATGGAACAACTCTTTACCAATCTCAGTCGGGCCGTTGAAGGCGCGCCGTTGATTGCGCTCAGCGCGGCGGCGGTGTGGGGCGTGTTGAGCATCGTGCTCAGCCCGTGCCATCTGGCGAGCATCCCGCTGATCGTCGGGTTCATCAGCGAACAGGGCAAAGTCACTGTGCGCCGGGCATTTTGGACGGCAACGCTGTTCTCAGTCGGCATTCTGATCACCATTGCGGTCATCGGCGCGCTGACGGCGATGGCGGGGCGGATGATGGGCGACGTGGGCCGGTGGGGAAATTATTTTGTGGCCGCCATCTTTCTTGTGGTCGGTCTGCATTTGCTGGGCGTGATTCCGATGCCGGGGGCAGGGCCCGGGCAGGTGAACCTGAAGCGCAAAGGATTGCTGGCGGCGTTTCTCCTGGGGCTGGTGTTCGGCATCGCGCTCGGCCCGTGCACGTTTGCGTACATGGCACCGATGTTGGCGGTGACCTTCAAGCTGGCGCAGTCCGCTCCGGTTTACGGCGCCACATTGCTGCTGGCGTATGGCATTGGGCATTGCGCTGTCATTGTCGTGGCCGGCACGTTTACGGAAGTCGTTCAGCGCTTTCTGGATTGGAATGAGCAGTCGAAGGGTGTCGCCATAGTGAAAGTCGTTTGTGGGATATTGGTGATCCTCGGCGGTGTGTGGCTGATTTATACTACGCCCTGAACACCCATAAACCAACAACCCGAACGAGAAACAAAAGGACCAAAGAAATCACACGCCGCAACTTTGTCGGCATGCGCGTGGCCGTCGCGGCGTTGCGGTTATCGCGTCCGATGGAGTGACTCCGAACCTGCTGCCGGCCAAGCGGGGCGCACTAGTCCCTCAACAAGCGTGATTTCAGCGGAATAAACTCGAAATGCCCGTTTCTCTTCGGTAATTCGTGATTTGACGAATCCAAACCACCGAACGAAAGGGCATTTCAAGTGAGCCA
>CALBCO010000022.1 GCA_937927265.1 uncultured Verrucomicrobiae bacterium
CAACGTCCCTGTGACCACCACGCGGTCAAAGCAATCCAAGACACCGACAATGTCTTGCTCATAGCGGGTCAGCAACTCTGTCTTCCTGCGGCCAGTATAAAACAAAGATCAACCCCTTGGTACTGGCTCCGCCAGCTTAGGACAAAGAGCAACTGCGACGGGGCAAGGCGTTGTCCACGGCGAACGCGTGAGCAATGTCCTGTGGCACAGAGCGGATTTACGGGCGCGGGCGAAGTGTGCTACGGTGCGTGCCGACATGAGCGACGCGATTGTCCAAGTCGAACATCTGCGCAAAGAATTCAACGGCACCGTGGCGGTGGCCGATGTGTCGTTCACGGTGCGGCGCGGGGAGATTGTGGGGTTGCTCGGGGCCAACGGAGCCGGCAAGACCACCACGATTCAGGTGTTGCTGGGGCTGACAACGTTGACCAGCGGCGCGGTGCGGGTGTTTGGGCAGGATTTGGAACGGCACCGGGTGGAGATTTTGCAGCGGTGCAATTTCTCGTCGGCTTACACGGCGCTGCCGTCGAATCTGCGCGTGCGCGAGAACTTGCGCGTGTTCGCCGCGCTGTATCAGGTGCGAGACTACCGGCCGAAAATGGACGCGCTGCTCCAGTTATTCGAGATCGCGCATCTGAAGGACAAGATTACCGGGCATTTGTCGTCGGGCGAGTCCACGCGGGTCAATTTGTGCAAAGCGTTGTTGAGCGACCCGGAGTTGCTGTTACTCGACGAGCCGACCGCCAGCCTCGACCCGGACATCGCCGACAAAGTCCGCAAGATTTTGCGTCGGATCCAACGCGAGCGGGGCATCACAATGATTTACACTTCGCACAACATGCGCGACGTGGAGGAAGTGTGCGACCGGGTGTTATTTCTGCACAAGGGCAAGGTGATCGCCGCGGGCGCGCCGCAGGAAGTGATTGCCCGGTTCAACCAGCGCTCACTCGAAGAAGTGTTCATCCGCGTGGCGCGGAGTGGCGATTTGGTGGAGGCGCAATGAGCTGGCCCCGTATCCGCGCGCTCGTGTTGCGCTACACGTTTTTGTACACGCGGAGCATCCCGCGCGTGACGGAGCTGTTTTTCTGGCCGATCATGGATTTGCTCGTCTGGGGCTACGTGACGTTGTACCTGCAACGGCTCTATGCCGCACAAGACACGCCTCCAGCCGGGATGGGTGTGATCACGTTCCTGCTCGGCGCGATGATTTTTTGGGACATCCTCTACCGGGCGCAACAGGGCACGACACTGGCGTTTCTCGAAGACATCTGGGCACGCAATCTTCTCAACATCTTCGTCGCGCCGATTCGCGTGTCGGAGTTCATCGTCGCCACCTATCTGGTGAGTCTGCTGCGGATCATGGTGACGGTGATTGTGTTGATTGCGCTGGCGTGGTTTCTATACGCGTTCAACCTGTTTGCGCTCGGGTTCAGCCTGCTGCCACTGTTCATCAACCTCTTGTTCATGGGTTGGGCGCTGGGGATGATCACCACCGGATTAATCATGCGCTGGGGACAGGCGGCGGAAGCGTTGGCGTGGGGCGTGCCGTTTTTGATTCAACCGCTGGCGGCGGTGTTTTATCCCGTGAACGTATTACCGGTCTGGGTACAGCCCGTCGCGTTGGCCATTCCGGCCACGCACGTGTTTGAAGGGATGCGGGCGGTGCTGCGCGGGGAAGGGTTGCCGGGACAGTATTTGTTTTGGGCCTTCGCGCTCAACTTTGTCTACGTCGTCGCGGCGGCCGGGTTTTTCCGGTTCATGTACGAGAGCGCCCGCCGGCGCGGTCTCTTGGCCAAACTTGTCACGCAGTAATCATCCAGCGCGCGTCCAATTCCACCGGCCGCAATGCGGACAGCGGTCGAGCCGGTGGGTGACGAAGTTCATTGACCACCATGGACGCGGGTATTCTGTGCCGCATCCCCGGCAACGAGCGTGTCCCAGCAACGTGCGCAGCCAGCCTTTCCCGCACACGTAGTAAGCCAACAGCCCAAACATCGCCGCGAAAAACATCATCAGCCACAAACCCAGTATGATCTGCCAGACTGGCTGGCCCCATTTCCCGAAATCCCGGCCCGCCAGATAAATCGGGAAGTTCCCGGCCCAGTGCAGCGCCATGGCCGCCAACACACCGCGCACCGGCGCGCGCCACAACCAAATTCCGCGCAACGCCGTCGCCGTGAACGCCCCGTGGCTGATGCACACCATGAACCGTTCCCACGCATAGCCGGTAAACATGTACCATGGCAGCCCGGCCACCTGGGGGTCGCCGGCCACGAAGCCGGCCACCACCCACATCTCCCCCACCCCAAATCCCAAGCCGAGCGCCACGCCGGCGCGGGTCATGTTGCCGGTGGTGAGGCGCTGCCGGAACGACAGCAACAACAGTGGCCAGAGCTTGGCCATTTCTTCCGTGACCGGCGCATAGAACACGCGTGCGAACCGGTAGGTTTCCGTGCCCGCGCCCAACCAATCGCGCACCCAGGCATCCAGCGGTTGCCGGACGCCATGGAACGCCAGCCAACACATCGGCAGTTGCGCCAGCACCGCGAACAGCAGCCACACGCGTTCCTCCCGCGGCGCCGTTTTCCACAGCCAGCCGCCAATCACGCCCAGCGCCAGGGCGGAGGTGATAGCAGCGACAATCCAGATGCCCGTCATCGGGGCTACCGTTCCACATACCGCTGGGCAATCGGCACGCGCCGGCCTATACCGAACGCCTTGGTCGTCACGCGCAAACAGGGCGGCGCTTGTTTCCGCTTGTACTCGTTGAGGTCAATCTTGCGGATCACCTCGCGGACCAACTTCGCGTCGTAGCCGGTCTCCTCGACAATCTCGGCGGCGGATTTGTGTTCTTCGATGTAGCGCTTCAGAATCGCGTCGAGCACATCGTAGGGCGGCAACGTGTCCTGGTCGGTCTGGTTTGGACGCAACTCCGCGCTCGGCGGTTTCGTGAGGCAGGCCGCCGGGATGATTTCCCGCTCGCGGTTGATATACTGCGCCAACTCATAGACCATTGTCTTCGGCACATCGGCGAGAATGGACAAGCCACCGGCCATGTCGCCATACAATGTGCAATACCCCACCGCCATCTCCGACTTGTTACCGGTCGTCAACAGCAAATGGCCAAACTTGTTGGAGATGGCCATCAGGATCGTGCCGCGAACACGGGCCTGAATGTTTTCCTCCGTGGTATCCTCTGCTCGCCCGGTGAACAACGGCTGCAAGGTGGCCTTCAATTCCACAAAGGCCTTCTGGATGGAGATCATCTCCCAGCGGATGCCGAGATTCTGCGCCAGTTGCCGGGCATCTGCCACACTGCCCGGCGAGGAGAATTCCGACGGCAATGACACACCAAGGACGTTTTCCTTACCCAACGCCGCCACGGCCAAACAGGCTGTCACCGC
>CALBCO010000023.1 GCA_937927265.1 uncultured Verrucomicrobiae bacterium
GTGCTGGAGTTTCATTACGATGCGCTGGCCGACGGACTGCGAGTCTTGCTGTCGCGGCTGGGGATGAACTGCGTACTGTGTCGCGTCTCCCGCCCCGCCACCGTGTCCGCCCCACTCCCCCTTTTCAACACCTCCTAGAAAAACCGGGGAATGTCCTTGCCTGAAACTCTTGCGCAAAAAACGCAGGATTTAAGAAATAAGGGACTAAAACGGGCAGCGATCTCGACAACTCGCCGTTCACGGTCGGACGAAGCGGGGCGTATTTGTTCAAGCGCAACAAGATTTACTACCTCGTCGCCGCCGAGTGGACGAGTCGCACGGGCTGGCCGGTGTCGGACAACTACGTGGCCGCCGCGGAAAACATTTACGGGCCGTATGATTGCCGGCATCTGATGGTCGCCCACGGCGGCGAGACGACCGTGTTCGCCGGCGGCCAAGGGAACTGGTTCGCCACGATGGTCGGGGAGGATGCGCGGGCGAAGTTCCGGCAGCGCGCGGCCGTGGTGCCGTTGGCCTGGGGCAAACAGGATTTGTACTTCACGCGCGGCGTGAAGTTCGAGTTCCCGTCGAAACCACAACACGTCATCACCGAACGCGGGCCGTGGGACCAGTGCCGGCCGTTGACGGACGACGTGATCCGCGATGTCGAGGTGATGACGCATACCGACGGCTACGTGTATTACACGGGCACGTGTTATTCCGATGAGTTCGAGGATCAGGTGGTGTTGTGGCGGTTCAAGATCGCGGACACGGCGAAGGTCGGCCGGGGCGCGATGCCGGCGGAACGAAAAGCGGTGATTCATTTCAAAGACCTGCACTGGCTCGATTACGAGAATCGGCTCAAGCACGGCAAAAGCAAACGGGGCGGTTACGGCCTGACCCGCCGTTGCATGGACGCCGATGTGTTTTTTCTGAAAGGCACGTTCTACATGACGTTCAACCTCTACAACGTGGACGGCGAACTCCGGCAGCACGGGACGTTGGACGGCGGCCGGACGTTCACGGCGGGGTCGGGCGTGATCCGCAGCAAATCCGGCACGTGGGACGGGCCGTGGGAATCGGTGGGCCGCGCGCCGTACGCGCATTGCCAACTGCGCGAGGACGAACAGGGCCGGATCGTCACCCAACGCGGCTGGCGCGGCGTGATGTATCTGAAACCCGACGGCACGTTTGACGTGTTGAAGAAGACGGAGGACCTGCCGGTGATTCAGTATCCGCCGCAAGGCATGGCGTTTTGCGATGACGGTACTCCGTTCGCGCAGGTCGGGTTCTGCGATTGGTTCAAGGCGTTTCAATGGACCTCGACCGAATGGAACGGCCCGGCCAGTCTGCACATCGAGAGCCGGGCGGGCGGCACCTATGATCGGTCGTTTGCGTGGTCGGAGTCGGGGCGGGAGGAAGGCCCGTATCCGCGTTGTCCGAACACGTTGCCGCACTGCGGTGGCGCGGCATATTTCCGCGACGACAAGGGCCGGTACTGGAGCACATTTTTCGGCAACGACTCGACCGGCCCGTGGTTCGAGCTGATGGGCATCATCCCGCTGAAAGTCCGGCAACAAGGCCGGCAATACCTCGTGGACATCGCCGACGAGTGGCCGAAGTGACGGTGGCAGAGAAGAAGGGATTCCCGCCCCTCGTGAGAAGGTTTTTCAATCCCAAACAGACGACAAGCTTGGCTCAGCTTTCGCTTGCCATCCGAACGCTTCAACACACCGGCCAACCACATTCAGGGTTGTCGTTGTCGACCTCGTGACCAGCGAGAATTCCCTCTCGCTGCAAGCCTGTTGAGACGAGTCAGCAGCGCGAATGTTCTTCGTTTTGGCAACCGGTGTTCGACTCTGTTCAGCCGTTCTTCTGCATGGAGCAAGGGGCGCATCTTGACACTGCCACCACAGGAATAGTCATTGGAGCGGCGAGCAGGCTCGCGGCTCCAACGGTGGTAGTAGTAAGATGCGCCCAGACGCGAGGACAAGCGGAAAAACAACTAGACAACATTCGCCCGGACGGTAGGATGCACGGCGTTTTCATGCACGAACTCGTCAAACAACAATGGCTGATACCGTTTCTGCCGCTCGTGGCGGCGGCTGTGCAGTCGTTGCTGCCGCGCCGGGCGCGGAAGCTGTCGGCCGGTATCTGTCTGACAGCGATGGGCGGGTCGTGTCTGCTGGCGTTGCGGGCGTTCATCGGGACGCTGGGGCACCACGAGGCGGAACGGGCCATCTGGAACTTCACCTGGTTCGATTACGGCACCACCTCGCTGCAAATCGGGTTTATCCTCGATCCGTTGACGGCGGCCATGGCGTTGATGGTGGCGTTCGTTGGGTTCTGGATCTTCGTCAACGCCACCGGGTACATGCACGAGGACGAAAACTTCACCCGGTTCTTCTGTTTCCTGTCGTTGTTTGCGGCGGCGATGCTTGGGTTGGTGGTGGCAAACAATCTGTTGCTGCTGTTTATCTGCTGGGAACTGGTCGGGTTGTGCAGCTATTTGCTGATCGGGTTTTGGTATTTCGAGCCAAGCGCAGCGGCGGCAATGAAGAAAGCGTTCATCACGACGCGGATCGGCGACATCGGGTTCTTTCTCGGCATCCTGTTGCTCTACTGGCAAGCCGGTACGGTTACTCTGTACGACGGCGGCAACGGCGCATTGGAACAGGTCGGTCGTCTGGCCGGTCTCCCCGGCTGGTTCGGTTGGAGCATGGCGACGACGATTGCGGTGCTGTTGTTCATCGGCGCGATGGGCAAGAGCGCGCAGTTCCCGCTGCACGTGTGGTTGCCGGACGCGATGGAAGGGCCGACCCCGGTCAGTGCGCTGATTCACGCGGCAACGATGGTGGCGGCGGGCGTGTTCATGGTCGGCCGGATGTTCGCGCTGTTTGCGGCGGATGCGACTGGCTTGGCGTTGAACGTCGTGATGTGGGCCGGGTGTTTCACGGCGTTGTTCTCGGCGACGATTGCGGTGGCGCAGTTCGACATCAAACGGGTGCTGGCGTACTCGACCTGCTCGCAACTCGGGTTCATGATGATGGCGCTCGGCGCGGGCGGACTCGCTCCCGGCCAATTCCATTTGTTGACGCATGCGTTCTTCAAAGCGTTGTTGTTCCTCGGTTCCGGCTGCGTGATCATCGGCACCCATCACGAACAAGACATGCGAAAGATGGGCGGCTTGAAGAAATACATGCCGGTCACGTTCTGGTGCTATCTGATTGGAATGCTCGCGCTGGCCGGGGTACCGCCCTTTGCCGGGTTCTTCTCGAAGGACGAGGTGCTGCTGGTGACGTTTCAACGCAGCAAACTGGCGTGGGGATTGGCGACGTTTGCGGCGTTTCTGACGGCGTTTTATATGACACGGCAAATGTTCATGGTGTTTGCCGGCAACTGGCGCGGACACCATCACCCGCATGAAGTGTCTTGGAACATGTGGCTGCCGCTTGTGGTGCTCAGCGTGTTTGCGGCTGGTTTGGGGTTCTTCGGCGGCCAATACAGCCACTACCTCGGCGCGTACGAGGAAGCGCATCACGGGAAGATGCTGGTGATGGGGTTGTCGGTGGCGGTCGGCGCGGCCGGTATCCTGTGGGGGTGGGTGGTGTATGGACGGCGGACGATGGCGCGGGCGGATGAGGCGGACCCGTTGGCGGCGAAGATTGGCGTGTTGTTCACGTGGCTCAACCGAAAATGGTACGTGGACGAGTTTTACGAGGCGACGGTGATCGCGTTCACGACGTGGCTCGGAAAACTTTGGCGGGAGTTCGACCGGTTGATCGTGGATGGCGCCCTGCACGCGATGGCGTGGATTTCGTGGGGCATTTCCCAAGTCTGCCGGTGGGTGGGGGATGAGTTCTTCATCAACGGCGGGTTTGATGCCGGCTGCCAGACGATCCGCGATTCCGGGCGCGGTCTGGCTAGGTTGCAGAGCGGTCGGGTGCAGAACTATTTCCGCATCCTGAGTCTCGGCGCGGCCATTCTGGTGGTGGTGTATTTCCTGACATGAGCGCCGAACTTCCATATCTCAGCTTGATCACGTTTCTGCCGCTGGCGGGCGCGCTGGTCGTGTGGCTGTTGCCGAAGACGGCGGACCGGGCGGTCAAGGTCACAGCCCTCGCGGCCAGCATCGGGTCGTTGTTGCTGACGTTGTGCGTGTGGAGCCGGTACCAGGCGTCGGCGGGAATGATGTTTGTCGAGCGCTACCCGTGGATCGCGGCGTTGAAGGTGGATTATCACCTCGGCGTGGACGGCTTGAGCGTGGCGATGTTGCTGCTGACGGCGGTCATTACGCCGCTGGCGTTGTTGGCGCATTGGAAACTCGACCAGCAGGTCAAGCTGTTCTTCTTTTTGTTCCTGTTGCTCCAGACCGGAATGTTCGGCGTGTTCACCGCGCTGAACTTCTTCCATTGGTTCATCTACTGGGAACTGGGTTTGATCCCGATGTTTTTCCTGATCAAACTCTGGGGGCATGAAGAACGGACGTATGCGTCATTCAAGTTCTTCCTGTACACGCTGGCCGGTAGCGTGACGATGTTGCTTGGCTTCGGGTTTCTGTACCTGAAGACCGGTACGCTGGATTTCATCGAACTACGCCAACTCGCCGCCGTCAAACCGCTCGTCGAAGGGACGCTGGGCAAATGGTTGTTTTGGGGCGTGTTTCTTGGGTTTGCCATCAAAGTGCCGATCTGGCCGTTCCACACGTGGTTGCCGGACGCACACACGCAAGCGCCCACCGGCGGCTCAATGGTGTTGGCGGCAATCCTGTTGAAGATGGGCGTGTACGGTTTCCTACGGGTGGTGTTGCCGATCTTTCCAGAACAGGTCGTGACGCATTTACCTGTGTTGCTCTATCTGACATTGGCCAGCATTATTCTTGGCGCGTTCGCGGCGCTGGCGCAAACGGATTTCAAACGGCTGGTGGCCTACTCGTCAGTCAACCACATGGGCTACGCGATGTTGGGCATCTTCGCCGCCGCCACTGCGGGTAACTTCAACGACCGGGCGGCGGCATTGAACGGCGCGGCGTTGCAGATGTTCAACCACGGCATCAGCTCGGCGGCGTTGTTTTTCATGGTCGGAGTCATCTACGAACGCACGCACACCCGGCAATTGGCGGATTTCGGCGGCCTGCGCAAAATTATGCCGGTTTATGCGGGGGTGCTTGGGATTTCAATGTTCTCGTCGCTGGGGTTGCCGGGG
>CALBCO010000024.1 GCA_937927265.1 uncultured Verrucomicrobiae bacterium
ACGTCCCTGTGACCACCACGCGGTCAAAGCAATCCAAGACACCGACAATGTCTTGCTCATAGCGGGTCAGCAACTCTGTCTTCCTGCGGCCAGTATAAAACAAAGATCAACCCCTTGGTACTGGCTCCGCCAGCTTAGGGGCAAATGGCCACCCCTCGTGGTTCAGGATCAGAACGAGGCCGGGAAACAGCGGCTGCTTACGTCCACAGTTGGCGGTCGAGCGACCGGTACTGGATGGCTTCGGAAATATGGTGGGATTGAATCCGCTCGGAATGATCCAAATCCGCGATGGTGCGGCTGACTTTGAGGATTCGGTCGTAGGCGCGGGCGCTCAGGTTCAACTCCGTCATCGCCATTTTCAACAACTCCTGGCACTCATCATCGAGCCGGCAATACTCCTTGATCTCCTTCGGCGACATTCGCGCATTGGTGTGTTGAAACCGGCGGCGCTGGATCGCCCGAGCCGCCTCCACCCGTTGCCGAATCTTTTCCGATGGCTCACCAGCCGCTTCGCCGGCCATTTCCTTATACTGCACCGCCGGCACTTCGAGGTGAATATCAATGCGGTCGAGCAGCGGCCCGCTGACTTTGTTCCGGTAGCGTTGAATCATCGCTGGCGAACACCGGCATTCGCGCCGCCGGTCGCCATAAAATCCGCACGGACACGGGTTCATGGCCGCAATGAGCATGAAGTTTGACGGGAACGTGATCGTCCCGCTCGCCCGCGAGATCACCACCCGGCCTTCCTCCAACGGCTCGCGCAACGCTTCGAGCACGTCGCGATGAAACTCCGGCAACTCATCCATGAAGAGCACGCCGTTGTGCGCCAGGCTAATCTCGCCTGGAGTGAGATTACTGGTGCCGCCGAGCAGCCCGGCATGGCTCGTCGTGTGATGCGGCGACCGGAACGGCCGCGTCGCCACCAGTGCCTGTCCCTTGCCCAACAACCCGCAAATACTGTGAATCTTCGTCGTCTCCAACGCCTCGTCGAGCGTCGCATCCGGCAACACCGTCGGCACCCGTTTCGCCAGCAACGTCTTGCCGCTGCCGGGCGGGCCGATCATCAAGACGTTGTGGTTGCCAGCGGCGGCAACCTCCATCGCCCGTTTCGCCGTTTCCTGCCCCTTCACATCGAGAAAATCCACGTCGTATCGCCGGCTCTGCTGGAAAATCAGCGCGGGGTCCTCGCGGACCGGTGTCAACTCGCCTTTGCCGGCCACAAATTCCGCCACCGCCCGGAGATTCCTGGCGGGATACACCTCGAGGCCCTGCACCACAGCGGCTTCGGCGACGTTGTCCACCGGCACGATCAACGCCCGCTTCCCTTGTTGCCGGGCGCACAGCGCGATGGGCAACATCCCGTTGACGCTCCGCACTTCGCCGCTGAGTGCCAGTTCGCCGACGATGACAAACTCGTCCAGTCGCGGCGCGGTGATCTGCTCCGTCACCGCCAACATCCCGATGGCAATGGGCAAATCAAAACTCGGCCCTTCTTTCTTCACATCGGCGGGCGCGAGGTTGATGGTCGTCCGGCCCATGACGTACTTGTAGCCGGAGTTGTCCATGGCCGTCTGCACTCGGTCTTTGGACTCCTTGACCGCCGCGTCCGGCAACCCGACGATGATCACCGCCGCCGTCCCCCACCCCGCGTTGACTTCGATCTCGATGGGATACGCGTCAATGCCGAGCACGGCGGCCGAATGCACTTTGGCGAGCATGGCCGCCATTGTAGGAGCCGCCAGCGGTCTGTCCAGTCAATTGCCGGCTTGCCGGGCGCGGCCCCCTTTGCCATAAGAGCCGTCATGAAATATTCCCTGTCTCTGCTCATCATGGCCGGCCTCCTGTGGGCCGCCGAAGCCGCGGCCTTCAACGCGCGCGTGAAACTGGTCGTCAAGGCCGAACACACGATTCAATCCACGTTGATCAGCCATCTGCAAACCGCGCTGCAAGCCGACCCAGATGTCACCGTGACCGGCGACGAGCCGATGTATATTCTGGAAGTGTTCGCCAGCGAGATGGGCGCGACCACCGGACTGTTTGGCAGCAAAAACTCACTCGGCGTGGCGTTGTCGGTGCTGGTGAGCCAACGCACCGATGTCGAGGGCCTGATGCAACGGTTGAAACCCCAAGTAGATGAAGCCGTGGCCCAGTGGGTGGCCGCCCATGTTCGCGGCTATGTCTTCGTGCGCGGCCATTGGCTCGAAGTCGCCACCGAACGCCAACTCGAAGACATCTGCCGCCGCATCGTCACCACGTTCAATCAAAAAATCCTCGCCCTCGACCGGCCCGCCGTCAAAACTGGTACGGCGCCGGCAGCGCAAACGCGTTCGGAATAACGCGGATGTCGTCGGCGTGGCGGGCGCCGGCCCGCAGGATGACTTCGACAATGTCGAACCGCATCTTGACCTGCGGATTGTCCAGCAGACGGACGTACTCCCAGGCCACGCGGGCAATGTGGCGTTGCTTCTTCAAGTCCACCGCCTCCTGGGGCGGGCCAAACTTTTCCGACTGGCGCGTCTTGACTTCGATGAACACCAGCGTGTCGTGGTCGCGGGCGATGATGTCAATCTCCCCGGCTTTACCACGGAATTGGCGGAGGAGAATTCTGTATCCCTGCCGGCGCAGATGCCGGGCCGCGAGTTTCTCGCCGCGCGCGCCGAGTTCAAGATGCGGCGAGCGCGGGGAAGAGTTCCGTTTGAACCAGTTGCAGAGTTTCACGGATCGGAGCAAATGTGCGCCGATGCACCGGGGATGGACCGTACCTGGTGATGGCGGCGAGATGTTCGGGGGTGCCGTAGCCCTTGTGCTGGGCGAAGTTGTACTGCGGATATTGTTCGTGAAGTTGCAGCATCAGCCGGTCACGCGTGACTTTGGCAATGACACTCGCCGCCGCAATGGAAAAACTCTTCGCATCGCCGCCCACAATCGCCCGTTGCCGAACCCGCAACCCCGGGACGGGCAAGCCGTCAATCAAGATGAAATCCGGGGCGACCGGTAATTTCTTCAATGCGATGGCCATCGCCCGCCAAGTCGCCCGCAGCACATTATACGCATCAATCACATTCACATCGGACACCCCCGTCGCCCAAAAAACATCCACGCGGCTCGTCAACTCCGCGTAAATCTCATCGCGCTGGTCCGGGGACAGTTGCTTGGAATCATTGAGCGTCTTGTGTCGGAACTCGCGCGGCAGAACCACCGCCGCCGCCACGACCGGCCCCGCTAACGGCCCGCGCCCTGCCTCATCAATCCCGGCGATGATGCTCGCTCCGTTTTCGTACGCTTTCTTTTCGTAGCGGAGCGTTGCCATGGCCGCGCGTGTCCGGTCAGGCGTCGGCGACCTTGGTGGCGGTTTTGCCGATGCGCTTGCGCAAGTAGTAGAGCTTCGCTTTGCGCACCTTGCCGGCCCGCTCGATTTCGATCTTTTGGATGAAGGGCGAGTGCCGGGGGAAGACCCGCTCCACGCCTTCGCCGTAGCTGATACGCCGCACCGTGAACGTCTCGCGCAAGCCGCGGCCTTGCCGGTTGATCACGATACCGGAGAAGACCTGGACGCGTTCGCGGTCGCCTTCCTTGATGCGGGTGTACACCTTGATGGTGTCGCCCACCTTGAAGGGCACCAAATCCGTTCGTTGCTGCTCATTTTCAATTTTTTCAATCACGTTCATGTCTTGTCTTCCTCCCTCCGGTCGGTCGGGCGCCCCGCCTGACCACAACACTGAACAGGCGGGACGCCTGACCTACGGTTTCAACAAATCCGGCCGGCGTTCTTTCGTCCGTTGCCGGGCCTGTTCGGCCCGCCACCGAGCGATGGCGCCGTGGTCGCCGCTCAACAGCACATCTGGCACTTTCATCCCGCGAAACTCCGGTGGCCGCGTGTATTGCGGCCCCTCCAGCATTCCGCCCGCGAACGAATCGTCCGCCGCGCTCTGGTTGTCGCCCAGCACCCCGGGCAACAAGCGCACCACACAATCCACCAGCACCGCCGCGGCCAAGGCGCCGTTGGTCAACACGTAGTCGCCGATGCTGATTTCTTCATCCACCAACGCTTCGCGCACCCGCTCGTCCACACCTTCGTAGTGCCCGCAAATAATGATCAGGTGCAGCTGACCGGCCAACTCCCGCGCCCGTTGCTGCGTCAGCGGCACACCCTGCGGTGTCATCAGCACCACGCGCGACTTGCCCGGCTGCCGCAATTTTTCCACCGCTTCAAAGATCGGTTCCGGCTTCATCAACATCCCCGGCGCGCCGCCGTACGGCTTGTCATCCACCACCCGGTGCTTGTCGTGCGTGAAGTCACGCAAGTTATGCACCCGGATGTTGACCAGGCCCCGGTCGCGCGCCCGTTTGAGGATACTCTCATCCAACGGCCCCTCGAAGATCCGGGGGAACAGCGTCAACACCTCAATCTGCATGCTCCGACGGCGACTCTTCGCCGCCTTTCGGACGGCCGCTTTCCGGCTCGATGATTTCCAACATCGCCCGTTTGCTGTGCTTGGCAGCCGCGCTCGTCAACAATGTACGAATCGCCATGATCGTGCGGCCGCTTTTGCCGATGACCTTGCCGATGTCGGCGGGGTTGAGCCGCACTTCGAACACTACCACGCGTTCGCCGTCCACTTCTTTCACATCCACTTGCTCAGGGTGGTCCACCAACGCTTTGACCACGTATTCGATAAACGCCTTCATGCCACTTATCCTCCCGTCTCCCCCTGCTCCTGCGGCCGGCGTGAGCCGCGCCCCGGCTACGCTTGCGCGGCCGGTGCTGCTGTCTGGGCCTTCTCGGCCTTCTTCAAAATGCTGCGCACGGTGTCGCTGGGTTGGGCGCCCTTGCTGATCCAGTGCTTCGCCCGCTCCAGATCCACCTGGAAATTGTTTTTCACCTTCTGCGGATCGTAGGTGCCGATGTTCTCAATGAACCGCCCATCACGCGGACTCCGCTGGTCCGCCACAACGATCCGGTAACACGGCACATTTCTTGTTCCAACGCGACGCAATCTGATTTTTACCGCCACAATCTCACCTCCGCTAACGGGCCAACCGGCCGAGCGCGCCCGAGCGCGTCAGCTTCTTCTGCAGCCGGCCCATGTCTTTCATCATTTTCTTCATCATCTCAAACTGCTTCAACAGATCATTCACTGCCGCCACGCTTGTCCCGCTGCCGCGAGCAATCCGCCTGCGCCGACTGGCATTCAATATCTCCGGG
>CALBCO010000025.1 GCA_937927265.1 uncultured Verrucomicrobiae bacterium
CGAGATGGGGCGATGGAGTGGTCAAGGGCATATCCTCATTGGCGTTGCTTAGCCGAATCCGGATAGCCCCGACAAGAAAAATTCACCCAAACGTAACAATCAAACCTGATCGTGAGTACCTGCATCATGAGCACGAGGAGGACCTGAATGGCTGGGGCGCGATGGTCTTTCGACTCGCCTCACGCCTGCTACCCACCACCATCCAAAGCGCCGCTGATGCGGCGCACTCCAAAACCATGCGGTCCAACCCTGATGCTCGAACTTACGCAGTCGCGTTTTGGAGTGCGGTGCGACAGCACCGCTTTCCCGTCGGTCCACTTCCGGAGACGATGGTCACCGGGCGACTCACGCGGGTCGAGGCACAGACAAGAATGTCTGTGTCGCCGTCCACGGCTGACGGAAAGCGTGGGGTCGGCAATCATGCCGCGCATCGTCCCGAGGCAGGGGAAATGGAAGAGTTTGCCGTTGGATTCGATGTCCGGCGTCATGGAGAAAAAAGTTGGGAAACTCATGTCTCATGATGACCGGCCCGCTGAGAAACAGTGCACCCAAAAGTGAAACTTTCAGCGCCGCGCTAATGATTCAGGGTGAGTATGTAGGGGGAAGTTTCGCTTCGGGGTGTTTCCCAAGAGGGCCGGTCACCACAAGGCATGAGTCAACGGTTCTCTTCAGCTTGGACGCCCCAACATCACATTCTCACCGGCAGATGTTGCAGGTGAGGCAGACATTCCTATCTGCACTTGCCCCACGTGAACTACCAAGTACCCATATGCCTGAAGCGTAACTGGCTGTGAACGCAGTGCGATCGCACCGCACTCCCAAACGCTTGCGAGCCCGGCTGCGGTTCCCACGCCGGGCCCAACGGTTTTGGAATGCGCTGCGCCAGCGGCGCTTTGGGTGGCGAAACGTTATGGCCGGTCGGTAAACCGGTAGCCGACGCCGCGCACGGTTTCAATCAGCTCGCCGGCTTTGCCGAGTTTCTCGCGTACGCGCCGGACGTGAGTGTCCACCGTGCGGGTGTCAATGTCGCCTTCGTAACCCCAAACGTCGGTCAACAGCGTGTCGCGAGTCTGGACCCGACCCCGGCGCTCCATGAGTGTGGCGAGCAGCTTGAACTCGGTCGCTGTCAATTCGACCGGTTTTCCTTTGACGGTGACGCTATGTTTGGCCACATCCACGATCAGATCGCCCCACGTGAGCACCTCCACGGGACGGGGACGACCGCGTTCGATGAGCTTCTTCACTCGCAGCACCAACTCGCGAGGGCTGAAGGGTTTCGTCACATAATCGTCTGCGCCCAACTCCAAACCGAGAACGCGGTCCACTTCCTCGGCTTTGGCGGTCAACATCAAAATCGGAATGTGGGCCGTTTTCGGGTCAGCCTTGAGGCGTTTGCAGATTTCCGTGCCCTCCATCCCTGGCAACATCAAGTCCAATACCAACGCGGCGGGTAACAGGTCCCGCGCTTTGGCAAAGCCGGCGTCGCCGTCTCGCGCGGTCGCCGTCTGAAACCCAGCCTTCTTGAGGTGAAACACGACGAGGTCAAGCACGTCGGGTTCATCTTCGATGATCAACACGGTGGCATTCATGGCAGTCATGGGTCTATTGATTTTGATGCCGAATGTCGCGTGCCTCGTAGAGATAAACGACCTCCTCGGCGATGTTCGTTGCGTGGTCGGCCACTCGTTCGAGCTTGCGGGCAACGGTCATCAGATTGAGTGCACGGGTAATCGTGCGCGGATCCTCGATCATGAAACTCGTCAATTCACGGTGCAGTTGGTCGTTGAGCGCGTCCACCCGCGCGTCGCGGGTCACGACGGCACGGGCCAGATCGGGCTTGGCATAGACAAAGGCATCCAGCGCGTCGCGGATCATGCCTTGCGCGTGCTCGGCCATCTGCGGGATGTCCACCAATGGCTTGAGCGACGGCTCCTGGCTCAACGCCAACGCGCGCTTGGCGATGCTGACGGCCTGGTCGCCGATGCGTTCCAGTTCGCCCGAGATTTTCATGGCCATGGTGATGAATCGCAAGTCTTTGGCGGTCGGCTGCCGCAATGCCAGCAGCTTGATCACCCGGTCGTCCACGTCCATTTCCAATTTGTCCAGCACGGCGTCATCTGCGGTCACTTGGCGGGCGAGGGCATCATCCCGCTGAATCAGCGCTTTGAGCGCCTGGGCGACGCCCTGCTCGGCCAATCCGGCCATGCGCAGGAGTTCCTGTTTGAGATCTTCGAGTTCTTGGTCAAAATGTCGTTCCATGATCAACCAAACCTCCCCGTGACGTAATCTTCCGTCTGTTTATTGCCGGGGTTGGTGAAGATTTTTTCCGTCGTATCGTACTCAATGAGCCTGCCGAGATAGAAGAACGCCGTGTAATCGCTCACCCGTGCGGCCTGTTGCATGTTGTGGGTGACGATGATCACGCTGTACAGGCCTTTCAACTGATAGATCAACTCCTCGATCTTGGCCGTCGCAATGGGGTCGAGCGCGCTGCACGGCTCGTCCATCAACAACACTTCCGGCTCTGCCGAGATCGCGCGGGCGATGCAGAGCCGTTGCTGCTGGCCGCCGGACATCTGCAGTGCCGACTCGTGCAGCCGGTCTTTCACCTCGTCCCAGAGCGCGGCGCGTCGGAGGCTGCGCTCGACGATTTCATCCAACACGCTCTTGCGGTTTTCTCCGTCAATGCGCAGTGGGTAAATCACGTTCTCGTAGATGCTCATCGGGAACGGATTGGTCTTCTGAAATACCATCCCGGTTCGCTTCCGCAGCTCGATCACGTCCACGTTACGCCCCAAGATCGAAGCGCCGTTGAGCCGCATGTCGCCGCTGTAGCGGACGCTGTCAATCAGGTCGTTGAGCCGGTTGATACTGCGGATCAGTGTGGACTTGCCACAGCCGCTCGGCCCGATCAACGCCGTGACTTTGCCACGGGGGAATTTCAAATTGACATCAAACAACGCCTGCTTTGCACCATACCAGAGATTGAACTGATCCACCTCCAGGACGGTTTCCTCGTTGGCCAACGACAATCCACCCGCAGATCCGCCGGTCACCGCCGGTGCGACCGCGACGGACACGGCGTGCGTTGGCGTTGCGCTTGCTGGTTTCTCTTCCATCAGGGTCGTCATGGTATCCCTCTTCCTAGAATTGCGCACCTACAAAACGTTTCTTCAGCCGGTTGCGGATGTAAATCGCGCTCAAGTTCAATAACGCGATCAACAAAATCAACAGCAACGTGGTTGTGAACACCATCGGCTTGGCTGCTTCACTGTTCTGCGATTGGAAACCAACATCGTAAATATGAAATCCTAAATGCATGAAGCTGCGCGACAAGTGTAGAAACGGCGCATGGCCGTCCACCGGCAACTCCGGCGCCAGTTTCACCACACCGGTAATCATCAGCGGCGCAACCTCGCCCGCGCCGCGCGCCATCGCCAGAATCAACCCGGTCATCACCCCCGGCATCGCGCGGGGCAACACGATGCGCTTGATCGTCTGCCATTTGCTCGCACCGCAGGCATAGCTCCCTTCGCGCATCGAACTCGGCACGGCCGCCAACGCTTCCTCCGTCGCTACAATCACCACCGGCACCGTCAACAACGCCAGCGTCAACGACGCCCAAATGATCCCGCCAGTGCCGTAGGTCGGCGTCGGCAGTTTTTCCGGGAAAAACATCTGGTCAATCTGGCCGCCGACGACATAGCAGAAAAATCCGAGGCCAAACACGCCGAACACGATGCTCGGCACGCCGGCGAGGTTGTTGACCGCGATGCGCACGGCGCTAAGCAGAGGCCCTTGCTTCGCGTATTCGCGCAGGTACAGAGCGGCGATCACACCAAAAGGTGCGACTGCCAGCGACATGATCAACGTCATCAGCACCGTCCCGAAAATCGCCGGCAAGACGCCGCCCTCGGTGTTTGCTTCGCGAGGTTCGCTCGTGAGAAACTCCCACCACCGGCTAATGTACACTCCAATGCGTTGTGCGGTGTTCAAATCATTGGCTGGATACGCACGGACGATTTCCGAGAGCTTCAATTCCTTCGTTCGCCCGCCCACCTCCTGGACTTCCACAACATACCGAGCATCTTCGGCGCGGATGGCGGCGACCTTCGCCCCGAGTTTATCATACTCGGCGTGCAACTCGGCATCGCGTTTCTCCGCGTGGGCGACGGCCTGTTTGTGTTCGGGCGAATCCTTACCACGCTTCAATTCTACTCGCCGCACAGCGAGCCGCAATTGTTCGATGGCCCGATTAACCTCACCGATTTCGCTTTTCTCGATGCGCTTGATCTCACGAAACCGGGCGCGCGCCGCCTCGTGCAATTGGGCAAACGATTCCGTCGACGGCTGACCGTCAACGCGCACCACTTTCATGAATCCAACAAACACGCCCCATTCCTGCCGTTCAAACATCCACGCGCCGATCGGGTATTCGCGCTGGGCGATCTCGTGGTCGGCGAGCCATTTGAAGTGGTCGCCGTAGATGTCGAAGTTGCCGGTGCGCAGCAGTTGCCGCTGGGCAAGACCTTGGCGCTGCCGGATTTTTTCCTGTTCAGTCGCCGGCAATTCTTTCCACTGGTCGGGGCTGAGCCGGTAGGTCTCGGCACGGGTGATCTCGCCAAGGAATGTCTTCCCGTCATGCGTAGTAATTTTGATGAGTCGTTTCGGCCAGAACGTCAGCGTGCCATTGAAAATCACCAGCAGTAGCAACCCGGCAATCATCAACGTTGCCACTGCCAACCCGCCGCCGGTCAACCACACCATCGGCTCGCCGCGCGCCGTCAACGACGTGCACCGTTCGCGCCGCGTCTTGTCCGGTGGGACTGGATCGGTGGCGATGCCACGAATCGCGAGGCTCATAGCTGGAAAGCCCTCTTGCGGAAACGTTGCCGGATGATTTCGGCGACGGTGTTCAGAATAAACGTCATCACAAAAAGGGTCAGTGCGGCGAGGAACAGCATCCGATACAGCGTGCCGTCTTTCACGGCTTCCGGCAGTTCGACCGCAATGTTGGCCGACAATGCGCGCAAGCCGTTGAAAATGTTCCAGTCTATCAGCGGCGTGTTGCCGGCGGCCATGACGACGATCATCGTCTCGCCAACTGCCCGGCCGAGGCCGATCATGCAGGCCGAGAAGATGCCCGACATCGCCACCGGCATGATGACACGAATCGCCGTCTGCCACGGTGTCGCGCCGCACCCCAGCGAGGCCGACCGCAGTTGTTCCGGGACGCTAGAAAGGGCGTCCTCGGAGATCGTGTAGATGATCGGGATGACCGCGAAGCCCATCACGAAACCGACGACGAGCGTGTTGCGTTGGACATACGTGCCGACCAGCCCGCCACGCGGGTCAATGCCCAACTGTGCCAAGAACACCCCAGCCACTGCGGCCAGGGCGGTCGCTGCGGCCAGAATCACAACGAGTTTCGCAAACTCAATCACGCCAATCGCCAGCCGGCTCTTGCTGGCCAATACACGATTGAGCCAGCCGGTCACCAGCCGATTTTGCACGAACCCAATGACAAGTAATGCGACCGGCCAGACCAGAATCGCATTGCCGGGCGCGCCGGTGCCGACGCGGCCATTGAGCCACGCCTTGAAATCGCCGCTGAACAATAAGGACTCAACCGGCGCGCCCAGTCGTTGGCCGAGCGCAACAGCGGCAAGCACCACGATGATGAACAAAATAAATTTCGGCCAACCCTCAAAGTGCAGCGTGATGTGACGGGGTAACACCTGCCATGCATACCCTCCCGCCAGCACTGCCAACGGGACAACCGCAAACGTCGTCAACACGGCCATGATCCAATTTTCCACCAGTGGCGCGAGTACCAAGGCGCAGATGAACCCGAGCACGACACTCGGCAGCGAGGCCATCGTTTCAATGGCGGACTTGATCGGCGCGCGGAGCTTTGGCTCGAGAAACTGCGAGGTGTAAATCGCGCCCAGCAATGCAATCGGTACGGCAAACAACATCGAGTAAACCGTCGCCTTCAATGTTCCGAACGCCAGCGGGATCAGGCTGAACTTCGGCTCAAAGTCGTCATTCCCGGAAGATGATTGCCAGGTGAATTCGGGATGATCGTAGCCTTCATACCAAACCTTGCCGAAGATCGTGCCCCACGTGGTCTCCGGGTGGGGATTGTGAACAGACCAACGATGCGCCTGACCAGCCGCGTCGATCGCAAAAATGGCATCGCCCTTGGGTGTGAGATGCACGGCGCGAACGATTTGGTTGAGATGCACTCTGCCCAACACCTGCCGGCTGGTCATGTGGCGCAGCCAGATGTCGCCGGTGGCGCTGCCGGTGACAAGACACTTGTCCCGGGTGGACATGTCGGCCGCCGTGACCGGGGCGGAATGGGCGGCAAGCTGGTGCGCGGCCACAAGCCGGTAATCATCGGCAGTGCCGGCTCCAGGACGGTGGACCCGAAACCATGCCGTGACACCACCAGTGGAATCCCCAGCGATGAGGGATTGATCGCCAAACATAAACTGGAGGTTGGTGAGTTCAACGCCGGGCGTCGGCGTGAAATCGGTGGTCTCGGCGATCACCGGAGACGTGATGGTACGAAGGTCATAACGTTGGACCGTGCCGTCGCGCCAAGCAAGGAACACCTGATCGCCCTGACTGTTTTGCAGGAGGTAATCTGGCAGGTCAGTGCGTCCGGCAGGTGGCTGGTAGGGGAGCTCGTGTTTGGTAAGTTTGGTAGTGACTTTGCCCGTCAGAATGTTTTCGCGGCGGGTCACTTCGTCCCAAAACAATTCACCGTCGGCTTTGAGCACGGTGAGCACAGACCGTTGATCGCTGGGTTTGTAGTCGAGACGATGAACGGCAACGTCCGGCTTGCCGACCAACAGAGGATCTTCGAGGATAACTTCCACACCTTCGGCGGTGAAGCGCAACCGGCCCAGACGGATCGTGCCGTCGGCAAATCCAAAGGCCATATGACCGCCGCGCAACGTGCGGGAAAAGGCAGTCAGGGCCGGCTTGGCCGGTGTGATCAGTTCATCGGAAATCATGTTCCCGCTGGCTACGTCGAAAACAACAAGTCGGCCTTGCCGGTCAAAGGCAAAACCGGTTTTCTGATGTTCGTCGAGTTGGATGGTCCAGAGTTGGGCAGCACGATCTGGTGAGAGGAGCGGGTAGCTGCCCATTTCGCTGATTTGCGCGCCGCGAAACAACGGGAGCACAACGCTCACCAGATAAATGAGAATCCCCAGAACCGCCACGATGACCATGATCCCGCCGGCAGTGATCAGCAAGGTCGTGAACTGGTCCACAACGCGAACCGCCCGGCTAGTTTGCCGGACACGCGGACGTGCCATGGGGCTGGCGGGCGGCAAGGTTGGTTCAGTGAGGACAGGCATAGGAAAAGCGAGGCAGGACGCAACCGCCGGGCGTGCCGCGTGGGCGGCGGACAGCCCGGCGGTTTGTCCCTACCGGGAAGTGAGTTACTTCAAGCCGAGCTTGCGTTTTTCCTCCATGGCGATGCTGTTGGGGATCGGGAGATAGCCGTCTTTGATGACGATTTCCTGGCCTTCCTTGCTGAGCACAAACGCGAGGAATTCGGCACGCAACGGATCGAGTTTTTCGCCGGGCTTTTTGTTCACGTAGAGGAGGAGATACCGGGCGAGCGGATAATCGCCGCTATAAACATTTTCCATGTCGGCGTCGTAAGCGGTCTCACCCTCCTTGGCAGCCAGCGGCACGGCGCGAACGTCCGCGGTCTTGTAGCCGATGCCGGAGTAGCCGATGGCATACTTGTCGGAGGCGACACCCTGCACGACGGAGCTGCTGCCGGGTTGCTCCTTCACTTCGTCTTTGAAGTCGCCTTTAAACAACGCATGTTCCTTGAAGAAGCCGTAAGTACCGGAGGCGCTGTTACGGCCGTAAAGACTGATCGGTTTGTCCTTCCATTCGCCGGTCAGACCGAGGTCGCCCCACGTTTTGATGTTAGACTTGTACCCGCCTCGGCGCGTCTTGGAGAAGATGGCATCCACCTGCTGCATCGTCAGGCTCTTGATCGGGTTGTCCTTATGGACATAGACCGCTAGGGCGTCAAACGAGGTACGAACAGCGGTGGGTTTGTAACCGAATTTCTTCTCAAATGCATCAAGTTCAGCGTCTTTCATCGGCCGGCTCATCGGGCCGAAGTGGGCGGTGCCACTGACCAGCGCGGGTGGCGCAGTGGCGGAGCCTTTGCCTTCCACTTCCACTTTGACGTTGGGATAGTGCTTGGCAAACCCCTCGGCCCAGAGCGCCATGAGGTTGTTCATGGTGTCGGAGCCGATGCTCTTGAGGTTACCAGACACGCCGCTGGTAGCGGAGTAAGACGGAATGGCCGGGTCCACTTGGACGGCAGCCGCCCGGGTGTTGACTGCTCCGAGAAGCAGGGCTGCAGTAGCGGCAATGGTGATAGTCAGTGTATTTTTCATGGGTTTTGTTTTCCTTTCTTTAGCAGCTTTACTTGCCGTTGTTACGGTTGCGTTACAGTTGGTTCTCATTCGGGTGATTTCCCCTGGCCGCAGTCCCGGTTGCGCGGGACCACGGCTAGGTCTGGTTAGGAGGACTAGGTTAGAACTTAAACACCGTATCCAGTTGTACTCGCAGCAATTCCCGCTCGGGATGCGCTGCATTGGTGGTGTTGGCCCCGGTCCGATCGCTGATTTTCTCGGTCAACAACGCGGTGACGCCAAGTTGCCACCAGTCGAACACATTGTAAGAGCCCTTGATCACGTGCCCCTTGCGGTCGGTCCCACCATCGGTACCCCAGTCAGAGTCGGTCAGCGAATCGAGCACCGCGTCGGCTTCCAAGTACTTGTACTGATAGGCCACTTGCCATTCCCCCTTCTTCTTATTGCTACCGAAGGCAAGCTGGCCGGCGGCACCATCCCGCTGGTCGGGATCGGTCTTGGTATTCGCGCGTTTCAAGGAATCGTAGGCTTCCGCCAGATTGGCCACATACTCGCCCGAAAGCGTGAGCAGGGACGGAGTACCGAAGAACGGCTTCGAGCTGAGTTGCCACGCCACTTCGGCCCGCGCGTGCGCCACAGTGAAATCGCGCAAATACCGTTTGGTTGCACCTTCCTGAACGGAATTGCCACGGGTGGGTGAATCCTCAGTCAAATCCGAAGCATCAATATTCTGTGTGAAGAACACACCGCCCGCCGCTTTCGCGCGAAGTATCGGCTTCTTGATGTCCTCGCCAAACCGCAATTCGACGCCGGCCTGCGTGTCGTAGATGAAAGCATCCGTATCCGCCGAACTAGACACCTCGTCCACGACCCACTGCGACAAGTTAACAAACACGTTGTGCCGCTGCTCCTTGCCAAAACTGAAGACGAATTGCTCCGCCACTCCTTCAGGCGTTAGGTCGCCATCATACACGAGAGGCGAACTTAACCCGGTCTGCCAGATGGGATTGTTCATTTTGCCGCCGGTGACGCTGATCCAATTCCAGCCGGGGGGCTGGAGGATAATGTACGCTGCGTCAATCGCCAGGGTGTCCTTTTGGAACATATCATCAAACGTCTCATTCGTGCTGACCGGATCCGAGGTGCTGCCACTGGCCAGCCGCACACCCAACGTCGCCCACTTCTGCAACTTCGCCTCCAGCCCGAGCCGCAGCCGGTAGCGGAACCGCCAGCGATCCACTGGATCATTGCTCTGATCAGCGTTGTCGAAGAACTCCCCGCGCAACCGCAAGTCGCCGGTCCATTTCAGTTCGTCCACCCAACTGCTGACCTTGCTCTTGTTGGCGCGGGCCATGGCGCGAGCCATGTCGGCGTCCACTTCCGTCTTGAGTTCCTTCATCTCCTTTTCGGTGATGATGCCCTTGCGGACCAGCAGGTCCAACAACGCATCCGCGCTCTGGGCTGAAGTCAGCCCGGCGGCCGTCATGACCGCACCCAACGTCAGCACAGTCACCTTTAGTTTCCAGATATGCAGAGTCATTCTTGCTCCTTGGTTAAGGGTTTGATTGCCCACGGCGGACCGCATGCTAGGGTGTCCGTGTGACAAACCAAGGTCAGAAATGTTACAAATCCGTGAACTGCGTGAGCAGCGATGGCCCCGGTGGGCGGCGCAACAACCTTTGCACCCGCGCCAATAACTCGGCCATTTCGTAGGGTTTCGTGACATAGTCGTCCGCCCCCAGGCGAAAGCCTTTGAGCCTGTCGGTGGTGTCGCTGCGTGCGGTCACCATCACAATGGGCACGGTTGCCGTCACCGGTGCTGCCCGCAATAACCGGCACAACTCAAACCCGTCCAAGTGCGGCAACATCAGGTCCAACACCACCAAATCTGGTCGCTCTGTGAGGGCGATGTTGAGTGCCGTGCGCCCATCCGTCGCCACCCGGGTCCGATAGCCGTGCCGCTGCAAATGATATTGCAACAAACGCGCTGCATCCGCTTCGTCCTCGACCACCAAAATCATGACTGGTCGCTTCATGCAGCCTAATTCGACTGGGCTTTCGTGGCGATTCGGTGGCCGCGCGGTGCCGGTCGCGTAAAAAACTCCCCGCGCCTGCTCCGCCCAATAAATTGTTATAGGTAATAAGACTTTACTGGTCAACGAGGACGTTTCGGATTTTTTCGATACAGAACGGGCGGAGTCAGGCAGCCAACTGCCGGGCGGCAATCGCCCCACCGAGAATTCCCGCATCGTCGCCAAGACCACTGTCGAGAATTCGCACCCGCTCGGCACTGGCCGAGATGGTGTGAGCCATGGCTGCCCGCGTGATCCGCGGCAACATCACTGAACCGAGCGCTTCAATCAGTCCGCCACCAAGAATCACCGCTTCGGGATTCAAGACATTGATCAGATTGGCGGCACCAATGCCAAGATATTCGCAGGTGTCGTGAATCACGGCCCGCACCAACTTATCACCCTCGCGGTAGGCTTCCGCAAGAATCCGACTGCGGATCCTTCGTAAATTGCCGTCGCAAAGTTCGGTGACCACGGAGGATCGCCCTTTCTCGATGGCAGTCACAATCCGCCGCACCACGGCGCTCCGACTGGCCACCGCTTCCAGACAACCATAGTTGCCGCACCCACAACGTGGTCCATCTTCCGCCACGACCACCATGTGCCCGATCTCGCCCGCCGCGCCTGCCGAACCGCGGTACAACTCGCCGTTCAGCACCAGACCGCCGCCAATGCCGGTCCCGATGAACATGCACACAAACGTACGCAACCGCCGGCCGGCGCCGAATTGTTGAACGGCCAACGTCCCAGCCTGTACATCGTTGATCAACGTGACCGGGAAATGCAGCCGTTGGCTGAGTTGTCGGGCGGCGGCGACATTTTGCCAATGGAGATTGGGCGCCATGCGTACCACCGCCCCGCCGCCGGTAATCAAGCCGGGCACGCCCACGCCCATCGCCGCCACCGCGGTGTGCGGCACTGCCGCTGCCGCGAGTGCCTCGTTGACACAATCGGCCACGCGGTCAAGCACCCCGGCGGCCCCGCGTTCGGGCCGGGTGCTTTTTTTCTCACGGCTCAACATCCGCCCGCGCGGGTCGAACACGGCCGCCAATATCTTCGTGCCACCGAGGTCCACGCCAACAATGTATTTGTGAGGGCGCGCGTGCCGTTTCATCCGCTCACCACGATTCCACCATCGCGGTCAGTTTCCGCACTAGTTTGTCCAATTCCTTTAGATCGCGCCGCCGGCCTTTCGGCGGTTTCACGTCGAGGTTGTTGATCCACCGCTGCATCCGACGGAACTGGACCAACTGTTTGGCATCCGGTGTTTCATCCTCGCGAGCCACGGCCACGGCGTGTTCTACTTGCGCCACCGCTGCCTGCAAGCCGACCAAGTAATTATTGCCCACCTCTTTGACCAACAATCGCAGCGCCTTCAACGCCGCCAGCAACTCCGTCTGCGTTTGCGCGAAGTGGGACGGTGTCCGTCTCATGAACTGGACACCTCCAACACCGCCTGCACTTTGTTGCGCAATTCCGCCGCCACGGCGCGGCTCGACCGGTTCCCGTTGATCACCGCAAATCCGTACTCGCTCTGCATCCGCCGGAACTCAGCCTGAATCAGCCGCTGATACTTGATGAAACTCTCAAACATGTCGCGCGACAACGCGATGTCCATGCCGCTTTCCCAATAGTTCAACGTGACGTTCTTCTTGAAGTTGCGCTCCACCAACTGTTGCGGGCTGACCCGCAAGTAATAGACCGCATCCGGCACCAGCGCGATGGAATACAACGATTTGACCCATTCCCGTGGCGCTCCGCGCACGATGTCGCGCGCCATCAAGGTGTAAATATACCGGTCGGCCAACACGATAAAACCGGCCTTCAATGAGGGGATGATCGTATTTTCCAACTGATCCGCAAAATCCGTCGCGTAAAACAAGCTGCGTGTGGTGTGACTCAGGATATTGCCCTGCTGCGCTTGCTCAAGTTCCTCAGCCACCAGCATGCTGCGTTTGAGACCGACATTGACCACACCATAACCCTGGCCTTCGAGCCATTCCTTGAGCAGATTCACTTGGGTGGAGCGCCCAGAACCGTCCGCGCCTTCGAGCACGATCAGTTTGCCGGACAACTCGGTGGGGGCGCAGCCCGGCAGCTTTGTCCCGTAAAACTTCTTTCCGCATTGCCCGCTCATTGTTTCCCCCGCCACCGAAACGACGGCAAATCCAGGCGCGGCTCGATGTACTTGCGCACCAGCGTCTGCTGTTTCTCAATCGGCAACATCCCGTTCATGACCACAAACTTCTCCGTCTGCACCATCTTCTTGTACTCCGCATAAATCCGCCCCTGAAACAACCGAAAACTCTCGTACGGATCCGGCGACAAACCCAAATCCATCCCCGCCTCAAAGTACTTTAACTTCGGCCGCCCACCCAGAATCCGGTTCAGCGCCACCTCCAAGGGTGTATCAAAGAAAAATGTGATGTCTGGCACCGTCGCAAAACTGTACAGATTCCGCACCCAATCCGGATCGCACCCCCGCACGATGTCCCGTGCGAACGCCGTGTACATGTACCGGTCGGCCAGCACGATGAACCCGGCCCGCAACAATGGCAGAATCTGCCGTTCAAACCGGTCGGCAAAATCCGTTGCATGCACCAACGAAAACGTTGTTGGCGTCAGCAATTGCCGTTTCTTGCCCTTGCGCGTGGCCTCCTTGACCAACACCGACGAGTTCCACTCGGTGAAAAACACCTTCAACTGCTGCATCTCAAGCCAGCGTTTCACCAGATAAATCTGCGTGGACTTGCCGGAGCCGTCGAGCCCCTCCACGGCGATTAATCGTCCCGGGTATGGATGATGCGATCTCATTTGCTGCCTACAATTGTGCTTTTTTCAGCCACGACCGACTTTCTCCGACGATCTTCCCGAACTGTCGCAACCGTTTTTGCTCAAAAAACTGCAGCCAGTCTAACATCGGAGCCAATTCGATAGCCAGCGTTTTTTCTCGCACCACTGCCGCCACGTAGGCCGCCGCCACTTCGGCATCATGCACCGCCCCCATGACGTCCTGCAACTCTTCGACGGCTCGGATCCGCGGCCGCAACCGCTCTCCCCACCCCACCGCTGCCGCCGTTGTTAAGCCGTACCGGTAATGTTTCACTGCAATCCGCAACCGATGGAAATGGCGACTGGATGGCTGCCGCTCATATTGCCGAAGCCGTTTCTTGACCGCTTGGCGCAACTGGCGGAGTTGTCCCGATGCCGCTTGGCGCAACCGTTGCTCGGACGGCGCCCGCGCCCCCCGGATCATCGCCTCCACGCGGGCAGGAAACCGACTCGTCAACAACATTGCGAACAACTCCCGCACCGCAACCAGTTCTTGCACACGATCGGTCCGCAACTGGTCAGCCACCGCTGCCCGACCGCGTGCGCCCTCTCGGCCCAAGTGCCGCGCCGCGCGGCGGAGATATTGCGCATTCACATCCAACGTCCGCACCGCGCCCAGGACCCGCGTCACACGGCGCAAATGTCGCAGCACCTGACGCAACTCGTCAGGTGGAAACAAAGACGCAAAAAACCGAAGCCCCACTCGCAGCCGACGTGAATTCACTCGCATCTGATGGATGACTTCCACATCGGGTGATCGGGCCAACCGCGTCGCTGGCCCAAACAGCCGGTGCAGCTTCTCGAGCAGTTCCGCTTCGATCCGCCGGACGATTTCCGTACTGGATTGGTTGGAGCGCATTGCCAACAGGCTCACGGCAAAGTGTAACACCCGGGTGTCACGCGCGCGACAAAATTGCAACACCCGCCGCCCGGTCGCCAAATTTCACGTCAACAAAAGCAGGAACGATCGTTCCATGTTTTGTTGACAGCCATTGACTCTGTCTTGGGAGTCAATGACTTGGGTCGCAGGCGGTCAATACCAATTCAGTACGAACATCGTCAGTTGGCACGCCCGCCGGCACACTCCCGAATGCAAATCGAGCCGTCGCGCCGACCAAAGCAATTTTCCCATCGGCATCTTCCACCAGCGCCGTGCGGCTTTCCACCCAGTCACCGCAATTGTAGTAGTCCACCTGCCGGACTCGCTTGATCGCCGGCGTGTGGATGTGGCCGCACACAATCCCATCCACCTGATGCGCCGCGGCGTAGTGACTGACGACTTCCTCAAAATCACTGATGAAATTGACCGCGTTTTTCACGCGACGTTTGATGCAGGCGCTCAACGACCAGTACTCCCATCCCAACAGCCGCCGCGCGAAATTCACCGGGCGGTTCGCGTGCAGCAACAGTGTGTAGCCGACATCGCCGAGCACAGCCAGCCATCGGGCATTGAGTGTGATTGTGTCAAATTCGTGCCCGTGCATCACCAACAAACGGCGACCCGTGACTGTCGTGTACACGTCGCGCGACTTGACAAGCACGTTGCCGTAAAAACCCAGGAATTGTGCCGCAAACTCGTCGTGGTTGCCGGGGATGTAAATGACCTCGGTGCCCTTACGGGCTTTGCGGAGAATTTTCTGAATGACGTCGTTGTGGCTCTGTGGCCAATACCGGTTCTTGCGCAGTTGCCACAGATCAATGATATCGCCGACCAAATACAACCGCTCGCAGTTGTGTTGGCGCAGAAACGCCAAAATCCCTTCCGCATCGCAACCGCGCGTGCCGAGGTGCAGGTCCGACAACCAAACGGTCTTGTAGTTCACGCTGACAGTGTACCGGCAATCGGCAACAAGGCGGTGCCGGTGATGTGACAAACCCGTGAACTGGCCTCTGGAGTTGTTGCGGAATCTTCACGCGCCTGTCTGCCGGTTGCGACACGACCCGGTCAGACTGCCCTTCGCGATGGAGGACAATGCATGGAAAACCAACGGATGATTGTAGTGGATGAACTTGCGCAGTTCATGAACGAAGGCTGGCCAGGTCCCGATTGGTACTTGACCGGCCACGCGGAATACTTGTGGGAAACCACCTTCACGGAAGGGTGGGGCGCGGAATTGTACCGGGCGCGCCGCCCGGGCACGATGATCAACTTGGCGGACTACGATGGCCTCCTGCGCTGGCAAGGCAGTGGGCGTGACCCATCCAACGGGCGGGGTTACCGGCTGAGCACATTGTTTTGGCGCTGGCAACGAACACGGACCGAAGCCACGGTGGTCGCTTGCGTCCCACGCGAGCGTTTGCGCGAAGTGTTGATGCTGCTCAACGACGCCGGCTGCCTCATCCTGAACGAACACGCATTGCGCGGCCAACAGTCAGTTGCTGAGGTCTGCGATGGAAACATGCTCGCCTGAACTTTTATACTTACGCGCCACGCCGTGGCTGACCATCATCGGGGTCGGAGTAATCTTGCTGCTGTATTGGCTGCATCTGTGTCCTGTGCTCTACCGCCACGGGGCGCGTTTCCCAACGGGCTTGGCACTCCACCGGGTATGGCGGGACCTCCGTCGTTACCGAGCTATCCGGTATGCGCAGGCAAAATCCCTCAACGCCTACTATGTCATCCTGTTACTCGCCGGATTTACCGGGGCGGTAGTGCTGACCATGGTTGTCTTCTGGATCAAGAACACCACGGGCTGAGGGTGGACCAACTTCATCCCCCCGCGCCCGAACCACGACCCATACGGTACCACCGAGAGGCCGACGATTACGCTGCGCGTTTGGTGGGGCGTTTGGCGCGGACGGTCTTGGCCGACTTCGGCATTGTTTCCTGGGCCACCGGGGTGGGTGGATTGCTCAATTGACGCAATTCGGCTTCGGCCTGCAACCAATCCGCCATATCCTGGCCGTGCTGTCCCCCACGTTGTTGGAACAGGGCGTAAGCCCGCGCCGCGATTTCAGTATGAGAAGGTTCAATGGCCATGTTCGTTCTCGTTCGTTCACGTCGGACAACGGCGTGAACCAACGGTGCCTCCTAGCCACCCGATCATGTTTAACGTTTCGCTATGCGCCAGCGCCCTGCAACACGCGGTGAATCTGCTGCAACAGGTTGCCGGCCGGACCGTCAAACACGATCTCGACTTGATGTCCGCGCGGATCCGTCGCGACCCCTTGCACACCCGGCAAGCGACGGATTTGCTCCGTCACCGCCAGCCAGTGGCTACTCGGCGCGCTGGGCGCAGTAGCGATTTGAATGCGTCCGATGTTCATAGGTTTCCTACTCGCGCTATCCTTATAGACCGGTCGGGCAACAGTCTGATGAACGAGGCGTGACAATTATGTGAACACCGCTCGCGGGCCAAAGACGATCAGCAAGCCAATCGGAAGGCACGCGGTAACAACTCGGCAAGCCGCTGGACGCAGAGTTGCCGAGGCCGACGGGCGTCGGCGCACACCACAATGCAATCGCCAAACTCGGCCAACACCTGGCAACAGGCACCGCAGGGAAACGGCGTTGCGCTCGGCGCGGCAATGGCGATGGCAATGAAGTTGCGCTGACCATCGCTCACAGCTTTGCCGACCGCCACACGTTCGGCGCAAAGGGTCAACCCATAGCTAGCGTTCTCGATATTGGTCCCGGTGTAGATTTTGCCGTTGCCCGCCAACAGAGCGGCGCCGACGCGGAACTTCGAGTAAGGGGCGTGCGCATTTTTTCGAGCTGCCGCCGCAGCGCGAAGCAGCCGATAAAAATCATGCAGAGGCTGGTTCACAGCGCCCCGATGAACTCCGTCAACAGCCGCGCCAGCTTGTCCTCGGCCGCCTTGCCTGCCGTGAGCACTTCTTCGTGCGAGAGGCGTTTGCTGCTGATGCCGGCGGCGAGGTTGGTGATCACCGAGATACCGAGCACTTCGAGGTTGTGGTATCGGGCAATGATGACTTCCGGCACGGTACTCATGCCGACTGCGTCCGCGCCGAGCCATGCGAATGCCTTGACCTCCGCCGGCGTCTCGTAACTTGGGCCGGTGGTGGCGAGATAAACACCGCGCCAGATTGGGATTTGCAGCTTTTCTGCCGCTGCATCGAGTTTCTCCCGCAATCGAGGGGCATAAGCCTGTGTCAAATCGAGAAACTTGACACCGTTACCGAAGCCGAGCAGCGGATTGGAGCCGGTAAAGTTGATATGGTCCTCGATCATCATCAGGTCGCCGGGCTTGAATTGCGGGTTGATGCCGCCGGCGGCGTTGGTGACGATGAGCAGCTTGATCCCCAGCGCGTCCACGACGTGAATGGGAAAGGTGACTTCGTCCACGGCCCGGCCTTCGTAGAGATGAAACCGGCCACTCAACACCACCACTTTTTTGCCGGCCAACGTCCCGGCCACCAACTGTCCAGCATGCCCAGCCACGGTCGGTTTGGGAAAGTGCGGTATCTCCGCGTAGGGGATCAACACCGTGTTGGCGATGTTTTGGGTGATCCCGCCGAGACCCGACCCAACGACCACAGCCACTTCGGGTTTGCACCCGGCCAATTTGGACTCCAGAAACTCCTTGGTTTCCTTCAACTGCTCGGTCAACGTCATGGTCGTTTCATCTCACGCAAACCGCTGGCTCACGAGTTCCAGCTTTTTGTCCGGTGGCACCGTACCGATTTGGTAGGCAGCTTGCACAATTTTTTCGGCTGTGGCTGCGGCTGTCTCATCGTCGTAGTGCATCAACAGCAACGGCTCGCCCGCTTCGACATGGTCGCCCAGTTTGCGCGGATGCGCGAAACCCACCCTCCAATCAATTCGCTCACCCACCTGTTTGCGTCCACCGCCAAGCGCAATGACCGCATACCCTAATTGATCGCAAGCAATCGCCTCCACCCAACCGGACTATCGCGATTTGATTGCTCGCACTCGTGGCGCTGCCGGCAACTGATCTGGAGACTCGCATGCTCGCGGATCACCGCCTTGAGCCACGACCATTTCCCTGAACTTCCTCAACGCATCGCCGCTCGCCAGTTTCTCTAACAACATTTCCCGTCCGGCTTCAAGACTTTTCACGCGCCCGGCCAAAAAAATCATCTCGGCTCCGAGCGCGAACGTCACGTCGAGCAAATCCGGTGGCCGACTCCGGCCAGCCAGCACGTCCAGGCATTCTCGGACTTCCAGCGCGTTGCCGATCATTTCACCGAGCGGCTGGTTCATGTCCGTCTGCAACGCGACAACTTTCTTCCCGTACCGTCTCCCCACCTCAACCATCGCCCGCGCCAATTCCGCCGCCGCCTCGCGGGTCTTCATGAACGCCCCGCTGCCCCATTTCACGTCAAGCACCAATCCGTCCACGTTTTCGGCGAGTTTCTTCGACATGATGCTCGCGACGATCAGCGGCAGACACGACACCGTTGCCGTCACATCGCGCAGCGCGTAAAACTTCTGGTCCGCCGGCACGATCTCCGGTGTCGCCCCGGTAATGCAACAGCCAACTTGCTCCGTGATCCACACCAACTCGACCAACGACAAATCCGTCCGCACCCCCGGAATCCTTTCCAACTTGTCCAGCGTTCCGCCGGTGGGTCCGAGTCCCCGCCCCGAAATCATCGGCACCTTTACCCCGCAACACGCCACCAACGGCGCGAAAATCAACGAGACCTTGTCGCCGATCCCTCCGGTGCTGTGTTTATCGCAGTAGAAATCAGTGCCGAAGTGGCCAAGTACAGAACTGCCTAAGTTGGCGTGTGGGCCGCGACTTAGGCACTGAGGCACTTCTGCACTTAAGCACTGTCCTTTCCGCCACTCGATCGTTTTCCCCGACTCCACCATCGTCCGGGTCAACCACATCGTTTCGTCGAAGTTCATCCCCTGAAAAAAAATGGCCATCGCCAACGCCGCCATCTGGTAATCGGGAATCTCCCCGCGCGTGAACCCGCCAACGAAGAACCGTATCTCTTCCTCAGACAATGCCTTGCCATCTCGCTTTTTTTGGATAATCTGTGAAGGTAAGAGCATCACGACGCCGAGTATAAACCAGCTCCTACCTCACGCAAAGCCCTGATGGTTGGCACAAGGGGAAATGGCAACTATCGGCACCAGCATTGATCTACTCGGAGCGCTCGAGCTTTAGCGGAAACCTTTCCGGCGTAAACCAAACAGACCGGACGGTCTTTTGACTCGCCCACATGCGCGTTTGACCTCTACGACACTCTCCTCTCTCTCGCTCAATCGTTGCCGGCCACTGTTCCCGATTGACGCACTGCGGTGACAATTCCGCCAACAACCCTCGCCACCACACCGCAACGGTGAATTCTATAGGACATGTCTTTGGAGACCTCCGCACCTTCATTCTCAGTGGCACAGACATTCCTCTCTGGGCACCCCACGTGGACCGTCAAGAGCCAACAGCAACATACAGAGTAAACTAGAATCATGAGCGCGACGCTGTAGGTTTCACTTTTGAGTGAACAGTTTCTCAGCGGGCCGGTCATCATGAGAGATGAGTCACCCGACTTTGTTCTCCATTACGACGGACATCGAATCCAACAGCAAACTCTTCCATTTCCCCTGCCTCGGGACGATGAGCGGCATGATTGCCGACACCACGCTTTCCGTCGGACGTGGACGGCGGCACAGACATTCTTGTCTGTACCTCGACCCGCGTGAGTCGCCCGTGACCATCGTCTCCGGAAGTGGACCGACGGGAAAGCGGTGCTGTCGCACCGCACTCCAAGACGCTACAGCGTAAGTTCGAGCACCGGGGTTGAACGGCATGGTTTTGGAGTGCGCCGCATCAGAGGCGCTTTGGATGGTAGAAGGGGGCAGAAAAACCGGTTTTCTTGCGTGCGAACGATCCGGGCGGGCACAACGCCCACCGGCCCGCTTCACCCAAGGCGCTCAAGGATTCGCCCCGTACGCCCTGAGCGGGAGCCTTGGCGGGGGCTTTGGCGCAGGCCGAACACTCCGAAGAGGGCCGCCATGGGGCGTCTCCCACCGTGGATGCAAGCCTGGGAGGTGGGGCGAAATTCGATATCGCGGCGCTGGGGACGAACAAATCATACCGAGTTGTGTCCGATTAGACCTCCCCCATGTGCAGCACATTTTCTCCCACGAGAACCTTTCAGCAGTGAGCGGGTGATTCAGGCACAGTGTGCTATACCATATCCTTGTTATACCTGTCACAAGTTAGTGGTCGGATTCAAACAACGAAACAACGGCGGCCAGACGGTTACAGGCTTGGGTTTCATTGTCCTGATGGGGAGCACAAGAGGAACCGCTTTTTTCTATTGCCATTCCAAGCGTAGCTGGCGCGGCGGATTCTCAAACCATTCCCACCCTCAAAGGCGTGTTCGCATTGCGCGCCAGCGTCTTGGAGTGCGGCGCGGCAGCACCGCTTTTCCGCTCGACCAACGGGGAGACTGTGGACACTTGGCGGTTCACGGGGAGTGAGGCACAGACAGAAATATTTGCGCCACCTTCAACACCTACCGCGTAATGTGGAGGTGGGATCACGCTATTCATCTTGCCGACTCGTTGGCTGGAGAAATGTTCACCCCACGGTGTAACTTTCAGCCGGGAGGGATGATTCTGGCTATGGCCCCCTGGGGAAAAGTTTACGTGGAGTTTCGGCGGCAAACTTGTTAGTCGTAACCGGTAACGATGCGGACGTTGACGAAGTACATCCTCCGGCAATTATTGGTCACGCTGTTTTTTAGCGTCGGCGTGTTCACGTTTGTGTTGTTGCTGGGCCAGATGATGCGGCGGATCATTGAGATGATCGGGCGCGGTCAGTTGGGGTTGCAGGCGGTGGCGTATTTCGTGGTGTTGATCATGCCGTCGGTGCTGAGTTTCACGCTACCGCTGGCGATGTTGACGGCGACGTTGTTGGTGGTGGGAAGAATGAGCGCCGACAGCGAAATCACCGCGATGCGCGCCAGCGGGATCAGCCTCGCCGCGGTGGTCGCGCCCATCATTGTGGCGGCTGGGCTGGTCGGCGCGGCGTGTTTGTATATCAATACGGACTTGGCCCCGTTGGGCCGGCTGCACTTTCGGACGTTGTTCGTGAAGTTGGCGACGGAAGACCCCATGGCGTTTCTCGAAGAACGGACCTATATCCGCGATTTCCCCGGTCACGTCGTCTATCTCGGACGCAAGTACACCACCAGCCAGGGTGAGAATGTGGTCGAGGATGTGGTGATTTACACGTTGGACAACAACCGCAACGTGATCGCCAGTTTGCGGGCGCAACGCGGGTATGTCACCGCCGATCCGGTCGCCCGCAAGTTAATGATTGATCTCCGCCTGGTCCGCGGCGATTTGCGCGATCCGTCTGACCCGACCAATGTCCGCAAAATCCGCGCTGGCACCACCGCGCAGCGCTATCCGATGGAGTTGGACCTGAGCAAAGTGATACGCCAGACGGCCGATTCACGGAAGCTGCCGGACCTGACATTGGCGGAGTTGATTCGGCTGATCCGTTTGCTGGAGACGCAGGGCATCCATCCGGCGGCGGCGTTGATGGAAGTGCATTGGCGCGTGGCGGGCGCGATGGCCTGCGTGGCGTTCGCGATGCTCGGCATCCCGCTCGGCCTCAAAACGCACCGTCGCGAAACGTCCATTGGCATCGCGCTCAGTTTGGGGTTGGCGCTGGTGTGGTATTTCGTGGTCGTCGTCGCCAACACGCTCAAGCACAAGGCCTATCTTTATCCCGAGGCGATTCTGTGGACGCCCAATCTTGTCTTTGAACTTCTCGGTCTCTGGCTCCTGTGGCGGATTAGCCGGGTGTAGTGCCACCGGCGAGGCGTTTGCCCATCACCTGCACCAGCGGCGCAAGCTCGGCCATCAACTGCGCGAACTGTTTCGGTTTGAGTTGCTGACCGCCATCACTCAACGCCGCCGCCGGGTCCGGATGCACTTCAACGAGCAACCCATCCGCCCCGGCCGCCACGGCGGCGCGGGCGAGCGGGATCACCATGTCGAACCGCCCGGCCGCATGGCTCGGATCCACGAACACCGGCAGGTGCGACTCCTTTTTGGCGACCGCGACGGCGCCGACATCGAGCGTGTTGCGCGTGGCATGTTCAAACGTGCGGATGCCGCGTTCGCAGAGGATGACCTTGTTGTTGCCGTGGACGCAGATGTACTCGGCCGCCAACAACCATTCGTCCACCAACCCGGCCATGCCGCGTTTGAGCAGGATCGGTTTGCCGGACGCAGCGCAGGCAGCCAACAACGGGACGTTTTGTGAGTTCCGCGTGCCGATTTGAAGCACGTCCGCTACTTCGGCCACCATGTCCACATCCTGCGGCGACATCACTTCGGTCACAAGAGGCAACCCGGTCTCCTCGCGCGCGGCGCGCAACAAGGCCAACCCCTCCCGGCCCAACCCTTGAAAATCATACGGCGAAGTGCGCGGTTTGAACGCCCCGCCACGGAACAAAGTCGCCCCGGCGGCTTTGACCAGGCGGGCGGTTTCCAAGGTCTGCTCTCGCGTCTCCACCGAACACGGACCGGCGACGACATGAAACGTCCCGCCGCCCAGTCGGCAGCCGGCCACGTCAATCACGGTATCGGACGGTTGGTACTCGCGGCTGACGAGTTTGAACTTTTTCTGGACCGGGGTGACCGACTCGACTTGCGGCAGGACAATGAGCGATTCGAGCGTGTGGTGCATCCGTTCGTCGCCAACGCAGGCGATCACGGTGCGTTCGACGCCGCGAATCAGGCGCGGTTCGTAATCGAACTTGCGCACGGCGTCCACCACCTGCTGGATTTCCGCTTCCTGTGTCCCAACTTTCAATACGATGATCATGTTCGGCTCCTCGATGTCGCCAACAAAAAAACCGTCCCGGTGTGGCGAGACGGTTGGTTGACGGTTGACGCAGCGTCAACCCAGCGTCCGCCGGGCGCGGCCCAAATACAAATCAAACCACGCCGTGGTTCGGTGGCTGGGTTGGCTCTGCTGGTTCATGGTGGCGGTACGATAGAAAGGGCGACCGTGGCTGTCAAGTCCGCGCCGGCGCGCAGACCGCGGCGCCGAAGTAACTGTTCCACGCGACGTTGAGCGTCTCATCAGTCAGGCGGAGGGCTTCCCGGCGGAATTTGCAGAGGTCAATGACCCGCTCGATGAGGTCGCGCGGCTCGCAGGCGCGAGGCTGCCGGCCTTCGGCGGCGTAGCGTTCGAGCAACCGACCGAGCACGTGCGGGTCAACGTTCAGACCGCGCGACCGGGCGTAGCAGGTAAAGATTTCCGCATAGACGTTCGGCGTTGGCGGCACGACTTCCAGCCGGTAGCCCATGCGGCGCATAAACGCGTCGTCGGCAATGTCCGCCGGGGAAAGGTTGGTGGCAAAAATCACGATCTGTTCAAACGGCACCTGGATTTTCTTGCCGGTGCCCAGCGTCAGGTAATCCACCCGGTGCTCCAACGGGATGATCCAGCGATTGAGCAATTCCTTGTAGGAACAGCGTTGCCGGCCGAGGTCGTCCACGATGAGCACGCCGCCGTTGGCTTTGACCTGCAGCGGCGCCTCGTAAAACCGTTGGTTCGGCGAGACGAGCAGATCGAGGGTCTCGATGGTCAATTCGCCGCCGACGACCACCAGTGGCGGCCGGACTTTGACCCACCGGCGGTCGTAGTCTTCGGTCTCGGGTTTGACGCAGACGTGGTTGTGGCTGTCGAAGACCCGGATGATCTGGCCGTCCACTTCGATCGCGTAGGGAATCCAGAGATCGCCGGGCACGGTGTTGGCGAGGGCGCAAGCCATGGCGGTTTTGCCGTTACCGGACGGGCCGTTGAGGAACAGGCTGCGCCCCGAACTGGCGACCATGCCGAGGGTTTGTTTCACATCGGCGGCTAACACGAGGTGCGCCAGGGCCCGTTCGAGCGCCAGCGGCGTCACGGGCGGCCGGTTGCGGATTTGCAGGACGGTGATCTCGCTGTAGGCTTGCAACGACACTGGCGCGGGGCCGATGTAGCTGCAAAACTCATTCAGCCGGCCCACCTCCTGCCAGCCGCGTTCGAGCATGGTGTAACGGTGATTGTGCAGGCCGACCACGCCCTTTTTCTCGATCCACTTGTCGCGATAAAGCCGCTCCAACAACGCATCGGCAATCAAAATACCAATCCGCAACCGTTGGGCGATGCTGGCCGTGGTGCATTCGGACTCCAGCGAAACCGTTCGCAAAACAAGGCCGATCAAGAACGCGGGGCTGACATCCAACTCTTCCAGTTTTTCGGGAAACGGCGGCGCAAACGGCTCTTTTGCTTCGGTAACTGGCTTGGGCGCACCCTTTTCGACCGAAAGAGGCGTCACCTTGCAGACCGGGTCGTCAGTCCGCGGGGTTCCCAGCAGGACAGCATCTTGAACGGCATTCATGGCCCCGTTGATTCAAGCACGATTTGGGCCAGCCGCCAGCACCACTGAACATCCCTGATCGTTGGCACGAGGGGGAACCACTTTCACCTTCGTGGATCCCTCCCCTTCGACCATCCAAAGCGCCGCGGGCGCGGCGCACTACCAAAGCTGATTTTGAATCCCTGAATTCTCGTGGTCGCGACCGTCGGGTGCGCCGAGATGCTTCCCTTCGGTCGGCGGACGGCCCAGAGGGCCATCGCACTGTAGGATGGGCGTCCCGCCGGTCCCATTTCCGTCCCCCCCATTCAACTCGCTCGGCCCCCAAAAAAGTGGACGGCCCAG
>CALBCO010000026.1 GCA_937927265.1 uncultured Verrucomicrobiae bacterium
GCCGTAGCTGCCGTCGTCGGTGGTGATGATGACTTCGTCAGCAAATGCACGGATTTCGTTTTCGAGGATGACGAGTTGTTTGTTCCGCCCGCCGATGATGGCGATGACTTTGTTACCGGCTTGTTTCAACGCTTTGGCCGTCGGGTAGGCGATCGCGGTGCCGACGCCGCCGCCAATGACAACGCAGGTGCCGAACTTCTCAATTTCGGACGGATGGCCGAGCGGGCCGACAATGTCGGCAACGGCCTGACCGGGTTCAAGCCGGTTGAGTTGTTTGGTGGTCTTGCCAATGCCCTGCACGATGATCGTGACCGTCCCGGCCCGCGGGTCGGACTCGGCAATGGTCAACGGGATGCGTTCGCCGTTTTCGTCCACCCGCACGATAACAAACTGGCCGGGCTTTTGTTTTTTGGCAATGCGGGAGGCTTGAATGCGAATGAGCTTCACGTCGGGCGCGAGAAAACGCGCTTCGGTAATGGTAAATCGGTGATCGGTCATGACTGCAATTCTTGGGAAATCTGTTCGATGACTTCGGCGGCGGCTTGCCGGGTGGCCGGGGAGAGGGCCCTCCCAAAGTTGAAATCGTAGCCGCGGATGCTGAACAAAACACCCTGCGGACAGTTGCCGGTCAGAGTTCGGCACAAACCGAGCACGTCACCGGGCGTCAGGAAATGGGCGACGGCATGACTTTGGAAACCGGGCGTGACCTCTGTGCGCCACCACGGGGCGGAGCTTTCCGGAATGGCCGCATCCACAAAAATCACCCGGTCGTACCCGCCGACCATCTCGGCAAAATCCACGTCGAGTTGGTGGGCGGTCAGGAAATCCACGCCGCCCGGAGCGCGTCGCTGCAACTCCGCGACCACGTGCCAGCCGATGCCGTCATCGTTGCGGCTGTCGTTGCCGTAGCCGATGACCAACGTCTTCATGGCGCCGGATCGCGCCGCGCAGTGTCCACCACGCGGCCAGCCGCGTCCTGCAACTCAATGGCAATCGGCATTTTGCCGACGGCGTGGGTGGCGCAGCTCAGGCAGGGGTCGTAACAGCGAATCACCGCTTCGACCCGGTTGAGCATCCCTTCCTGAAGCTTCTTGGCCTTGACGTATTTCTTCGCGAGTTGTTGGACACCTTTGTTCATGGCCAGGTTGTTGTGGCCGGTGGAGACGATCAGGTTGACCTTTTCGACCCGGCCGTCCTTGTTCACCCAGTAATGATGAATCAAGGTGCCGCGCGGCGCTTCAACGATCCCGACGCCTTCGGGACGCTGCGGGTCATTCGGCACCAGAATGTCAGTGCTGGTAATCGCCGGCTCGCGGAGCAACTGTTCGGCCCGTTCCAGCGCATAGATCACTTCGATGAGCCTCGCCCAGTGATAGTAGAACGAGCTGGTCCGCACCCGGCCCTTGGCGCGCCATTCCTGCAGCTCGGCATTGGCCAACGGTGTGGCGATGTGGCTGCAGATATTCAACCGCGCCAGCGGGCCGACCCGATACATGCCGGTCGGATAGCCCAGCCGCTCGATGAACGGGAACTTCATGTAACTCCACGGCTCGACCGCCTCGGCGATGTAATCGAGATACTTCGCGGGCGGCACCTGATCGTGGATAATCTCGCCTTTGGAGTCGCAGAACCGGAGGTTGCCATCATAAAGTTCCAGCGCGCCATCCGGTTGCACCAAGCCCATGTAGTTCGAGTCGAAATTCCCGAAGCCTTCGACTTCGTCGCGGTTTTTCTTGTGATAGCCTTTCAGCAGGTCGAGAGCGAAATTGGCCATCTCGAACGCGGCCGGCATTCCTTTGAGCATCGTGTCGCGTTGTTCGGGGGTCAGCGCCTTGTTGACGCCGCCCGGCACGGGGAAATCCGCGTGAATCTTCCGGCCCGCCGTGAGCTTGATGATCTCCTGCCCGAACTTGCGCAGCAACACGCCTTTGACGGCGATGTCCGGTTTCTGGTGGACGAGCCCCACAATGTTGCGCAGGAGCGGATCGCTGTCCCAGCCGAGCAACAAGTCTGGCGCACTGAGGTGGAAGAAGCTGAGCGCATGGGACTGGATAATCTGCCCCATATGCATCAACTCGCGGAGCATCTTTGCCGGGCGCGGGATTTCGCGACCGGTCACGGCGTCGCAGGCTTTGGCGCTGGCCAGCAGGTGGCTGACCGGGCAGATACCGCACGTGCGCGGTGTGATTTGCGGCATCTCGGTGTAATGCCGGCCTTCGCAGAACTTCTCGAAACCGCGAAACTCGACAACGTGGAACCGGGCATCGTTGACTTCACCTCGCTCGTCGAGGTGGATGGTGATTTTCGCGTGACCCTCAATGCGGGTCACCGGGTTGATCATGATCGTCCGGGAATCAGTGGCGGTGCTCATTAGTCGTACCTCATATTTTTCTCGTTGAGTTGCGGGACGCGGCCGGCCAACAACTCGGTCAACGCAAACCAGATCGTGTCGGCGTCGGGCGGGCAACCGGGGATGTGCAGGTCCACTTTGACGACTTCCTGCAACGGCTGCGCTTTCGGCCGCAACGGTGGCACGACCGGATCGTTCGGAATGATCGGAATCTTGGTGCTCTCCGTCTGTTCAAATCCGCGCGACAACACGTCTTCCAGCGGGAACTGATTGCGCAACGTCGGGATGTTGCCGGTCACGGCGCAATCGCCGAGCGCGATCAGCACCTTGCAGCGCTCGCGCAACATCTTCAGCTCGTGTTCCTGGTCGGAATTGTTGACGCAGCCCTCGACGATGCCGACATCCACCTGCGGCATATCGGCGACTTTGGTGTCCACAATCGGGCTGAACAGGATGTCCACGTGTTTGACGAGTTCAACGATCCGTTCGTCAATGTCAAGGAACGACATGTGGCAGCCCGAACAACCGCTCAGCCACATCGTGGCGACTTTGATTTTGGCCGGCGCGGTTGGCTTGGCTTCCGATTGGGCAGCCGGTTTCTTGGCAGTTTCTTTGGCGGTCTTGTTCATGCGAACACACTCTCCAGAATCGTTTGGTCATCGCGTATTTCACCGACCGGCGCGAGCACCGGCCGCACGGGCAACACCCGCCCCTCGAAGTTGGTGACGGTGCCGTATTTCTCGGCCCAAGTCATCGCCGGCAACACCACTTTGGCCATGTCTGTCAACGCGGACCGGTAAGCAGCCTGCACGACGAGGCAGTCCACCTCGCTCAACAACGCGCGGACGTACCGTTCCTCCAACAACCGCGCCCCTCCGTCGGGTTCATCCCCGGCGACGATGTGCAGGAAGCTCATCGGTTTCGTGTCGAGCCACGGACCGATTTCTTCCAGCAACTCGATGCCGGCGGCGCCGAGGCCGAGGCTGTTGGTGCTGCGCGGCAACGGAATCACCGCGGGGCCGGTGCCTTCTTTTTGTCCTTCAAACGCCTTCAGCAACCGTTCGAGCACGGTCACGCCGATGGGCGACATGGCCTGCGGGCCGTACAACAAGACCGGCCGTTGCGCGCCCGCCAACGTGTCGGCCACTTGTTTCCAGAACGACCGTTCGAGGCTGACGACGTTGGCACAGATGTCGGCGTACCGGTCGAGGCCGCTCTTGCGGGCGTGGAAAATCAACAGCTTCGCCCCGCGTTGCCGGACGGCTTTGCGGATCCGCGCGGCCACGACGCCATGATCCTCGCTCGGCCGCGAGCCGAGCACGATGATCGCGTCGGCGTTGTCGAGTTTTGGGAGCGCGTCGGCGCTGAATTCCGGTTGACCGCACAGTGCCGCTTCGTGTGGCGCAACAAACGCAGCGACCCGGTCGAACCGATCCACCATCTTGCGGACGCTTTGGATGGCTTCGTTGGTCAGCCGGGGGGACACGAGCAGGCCGGTCTCCCAATCCGGGGACTGGGCGAGCGTGTCTTTGATGAGTTTCATCGCGGCCGGCCACGTGGCCGGGTGGAGTTGGCCGTCGGCGCCGCGCACGAGCGGCTGCGTCACGCGCTGACGGGCATCGGCCCACGTCTCGTACCGGCCTTTGACGCAGAGGTGGCCCTTGTTGACCGGGCTGTCGGGATCGCCGAACACGTTGACGATCCGGTTTTCCTTCGTGAACACTTTCAGGCCGCAGCCGACCGGGCATTCGGTGCAGGTGGTGAGCACGGTCTGGCAACTGGCCAGCGGCCCGCGGAACGCGGCAGCCTTGTCAAACAACGCCCCGGTGGGGCAATTCGCCACGCACGCGCCGCAACTGGTGCATGTCTCGGACGTGCCAAACGATGCCGCAAGGTCCACCACGATCCGGTTTTTTTCGCCGCGACCGGCGATATCAAGCGTGTGGACGCCTTCCACTTCGTCACACGTGCGGACGCAGCGAGTGCAGAGGATGCAGCGGTTTTGGTCGAGACCGAAATACTTTGCCGTCAGATCAATCGGCATGGCCGGATAGAGATACTGGTAACGAATGCCGGTGATGCCGTGGGCGAGACCCTGATGTTGGAGTCCGCAGTCGCCCTTGTTGTACGGGCACATGGGGCAGAGATGGTTGCGCTCGCTGAAGAGCAGCTCCAGCGTGCATTTCCGCAACTGCACGAGCCGGTCGCTGTTGGTGATGATCTCCGCGCCGTCCATCGCCGGCGTGGCGCAGGACGGCACCACTTTGGGACTGCCTTTGATTTCGACGATGCAAATCCGGCAGCCGCCCCACGAACTCAGCCCTTTGAGGTAGCAGAGCGTCGGGATCACGATGCCGTTGTCGCGCGCGATTTCGAGGATGGTCTGGCCGGCGGTGCCGGTGCAGGTTTTGCCGTCAATCGTGACTGTGATTTGCTTGGGTGTGCTCATGCGGTCACCATAACTTTGCGGCCAGGCACCGGTTCCAATTCCGGTTTCGGCGGCACGACGTGCGCGACGCCGTCCGACGCCTTGAGAATTGCGTTGAACTTGCAGACATCGAGGCAGGCGCCGCATTGGATGCAATCGTCTTCGATGATGTAGTACTTCTTCTGGCCTTTGACTTTGAGGATCGTGTTGGTCGGGCAATTGCGGGCGCAGATGGAGCAGCCGACGCAGTTGTCGTAATGAATCGTGTAGGTCAACAACCCCCGGCAGACTTTGGCCGGGCAGCGTTTCTCTTTGATGTGCGCCTCGTACTCGGCGCGGAAATACCGCAACGTCGTCTGCACCGGGTTCGGCGCCGTCTGGCCGAGGCCGCACAAACTGGCGTCCTTCACCACCGCCGCCAACTGTTCGAGTTTGTCGAGGTCTTCCATCTGCCCCTCGCCGGCGCAGATGCGTTCGAGGATGTTGAGAATCTGTTTCGTGCCGACCCGGCAGGGCGGGCATTTGCCGCAACTCTCGTCGCAGCAAAATTCGAGGAAGAACCGCGCCACGTCCACCATGCACGAATCCTCGTCCATCACCACCATGCCGCCGGAGCCCATGATCGAGCCGAGTTTCTGCAACGACTCGTACTCGACCGGTGTGTCGAGATGCTCGGCAGGGATGACGCCGCCGGACGGGCCACCGGTCTGCACGGCCTTGAACTTCTTGCCGCCGGGGATGCCGCCGCCGATACCGAAGATGATCTGGCGCAGTGTCGTGCCATACGGGACTTCGACAAGGCCGGTATTGCGAATCTTGCCGGCCAACGCGAAGACCTTCGTGCCCTTGGTCTTTTCGGTGCCGAATTGGTTGTACCAGTTGGCGCCTTTGCGGATGATGGCCGGGACGGTGGCCCACGTCTCCACGTTGTTGATATTGGTGGGCTTGCCCCAGAGGCCCCGTTGCGCCGGGAACGGCGGTCGGGGCGACGGTTGGCCGCGCCGGCCTTCGATGGAGCGCATCAGAGCGGTTTCTTCGCCGCAGACGAACGCGCCCGCGCCAATCCGCATTTCAATGTCGAACGAGAAATCCGTTTCAAACAAGTTTTTGCCCAACAATCCATGTTGGTACGCCTGATCAATCGCGATCTGGAGGCGTTTGATCGCCAACGGGTACTCAGCGCGGATGTAGATGAACCCCCGGCTCGCGCCGGTGGCATAGCCGCCGATGATCATCCCTTCGAGCACCGCGTGCGGGTCGCCTTCGAGCACCGCCCGGTTCATGAACGCGCCGGGATCGCCTTCGTCGGCGTTGCAGATCAAAAACTTCGGCGTAGCCGGGGCTTTCGCGAGGAGCTCCCATTTCACGCCGGTCGGGAACCCGGCACCGCCGCGTCCGCGCAGGCCGCTGAGTTTAATCTCGGCAATCACATCCGCCGGTTTCTTGGTCGTCAACACCGTGCCGAGCGCCGCGTAACCGTCGCGGGCGATGTATTCCTCAATATTCTCGGCGTCAATGAGGCCGCAGTTGGCCAGCACGATTTTCTCCTGTTTGGCGAAGAACCCGAAATCGCGCTGGGTGGTGATGAGGTTGGCCGAGACTTCGTCTTTCGGCAGCAACTTCGCGTAGGCGCGGCCCTTGATGAAGTGCTCCTCCACCAACGCCGGCACGTCCAGCGCCGTCACGCGCTGATAAAACGTCCCGTCCGGATGGACGAGGATGACCGGACCGAGGTCGCACGGCCCCATGCAGCCGGTGACGACGATGTTGATCTCCTTGTCGAGACCGCGCTTGGTCAATTCCTGTTTGAGCGCGTCTTGGACCGCGTGGCAGCCGGAACTCAGGCACCCCGCGCCGCCGCATACGAGAACATTGGATCGAATCATAACACTCCGCTCTGCGCGCGCCTCACTGGGCGCAACGTTCAATTACTCGGTCTTCTTTTGTTTGCCCACCGCGAGATTCTCCACTTTCTTGCCCTTGCCGAGATGTTCGGCCACGATCTTCTTGGCCTTCTCGGCGTCCAGCCGGGCATAGGTGGTTTCCTCGCCGCCGGCTTCCTCAATGCGAATCACCGGCTCGACGTCTTCGAGGCCGTGCTCGCCGGTGACGCGCACTTCCACGTCGTCCAGGCCGCGTTTCTCGATTTCGTCGAGCATCGTCTTCATCACGTCGCGCGCGCCGGCAGCGATGCCGCTCGTGCCCATGCTGACGACGACCCGGTATTTCTTGTTGCCTTCGCGTAGGGCGACCTGGCGTTGGGCTTTTTCCTTGAGCTTCTTGAGTTCTTCGAGGTTCATGGTGTTATCCTTTCTGCTGCCGCAGCTCTTGCGAACTGAAACAAAACTTCCCTTCGTCCGTGTGGTACCGCAGTTGCACATCCACGTCCGGGCTGGCCGCGCACAACGCTTCGATCGTCGCGGTCAAATCGCCCAACGGCGGCCGGTCCACGTGACTGAGCCGCATCGAAGCGGTGACCGCCGTGCCGCGTCCCGGTTGGCTCCACACTCGCAACCGGCCGTCGCACATCTCGCAGGTCTGCCGCAACAACGCCAAGCCGAGACCGATTTTCTTGCGCCGGCTCTTTTTCGTGGTCGTGCTGTCGCCGTTCAACACCCGCTGCAACGTCGCCGCATCCATGCCGCGCCCATCGTCCCGCACGCGCAAGACCAACCGGTCGCGCCGCTGGCTTTCGAGCACCGCGATTTGGACACACCGCGCCCCGGCGGCCAGCGAGTTCATCGCAATGTCC
>CALBCO010000027.1 GCA_937927265.1 uncultured Verrucomicrobiae bacterium
CAGCATCGGGAACTGTTCCAACAACAACAGCCGGTGGCCGCCGTCGGCGTGGTTTCCTTGCGCGCCATGATGTCGCCGGCCGCCATGGAGTTTCACGTGGACGGCTCCCGTGGTTGGACGCAGTGCTTGATGGATGGTCACGTGCCGTGCGGGGCATTCCCATGGCATCAGCTCGACGACACGGCGGCCTTGCAGTGTCATCAGGTGCTGGTGTTGTCCAGTCTGGAGGCATTGACCAAGTGGCAAGCCCGGCAACTGCTGCGATTTGTTCGCGCAGGCGGCGCTGTGTGGATCGAAGGCGGCTGCGGGTCGGCTGCGACGTTCGACTTGCATCGGCCGCGGCGAACACCAGCAGCGCAACGGCGTTGGGCAGAATATTCGGGATACGCAGCCGGCGACGATGAATTGCGGTGCTACGACGTGTACGCGAGTTGGCGAAAGAATTTGCACGGAATGTCGCGACCGGTGGGAGAGATTCACCCGGCGCATTTAGGCGAACTCGTGCCCGGTCGGAGTTGGCAGGTGATTGCCGACGCGGTGGTGCATGATGGCGGTCCCGCATTGTCGCCGGGCGGTGCAGCGGTTGGGGAAGGGACGGCTGGTCTGGAGCGCGACGCCGTGGGGCAATCAGTATCACGCCCGGCGCGAGGAGCGATTGGGGCAGTGGATGCGCGGCGCGTTGGAATGGTTGCTGACACAGCCGCTACCGGTCACTATGACGGCTTCGCGGCAATTGCATTTGGCCGTAAGCCGCGTGGCGGATGGGTGGTTGTTGTACTTGATCAACCGTGGCGCGGATGGGCAGGAACGCCGCCGCAAATGGTGGGAGATGATGAAGGTCGGCGATGCGCCGCCGGCTCTCGGCACGGTGGAGTTCAACGTGTCCAGTGGGCGACAGGTGGAATTATTGTATGGTGCTGCGCCCGACCGGATCACCGTCAAGCGCGGAATGTTGCGTGGCGTGTATGAGAACTTTACCGGTCATGCCGTGCTGCACGTGCTGACCCAAGGAGTCAACCGATGAGTTTTCCTCGCGATTTTCTCTGGGGTGTTTCGACGTCGTCGTACCAAATCGAGGGCGCGGCCCGGGAGGACGGCAAAGGGTTGTCCATGGGGGATGTGTTTTGTCAGCGGCCCGGCAACATTCGCCATGGCCACACGGGCGACGTGGCCTGCGACCACTACCACCGTTACCGGGAAGACGTGGCGTTGATGAAGTCGCTGGGCATCCGGGCCAACCGGTTTTCGGTGAGCTGGCCGCGAGTACTGCCGGCGGGCGTCGGCCCGGTGAATGAGAAGGGATTGGCGTTCTACGATCGGCTGGTGGACGAACTGCTCGCTGCGGGTGTGTGGCCGTTTCTTGCGTTGTACCACTGGGATTTGCCGTGGGAGTTGCAACTGCGCGGCGGTTGGCAGAACCGGGAGATCGCCGATTGGTTCGCCGAATATACGCGGGTGCTGGTGACGCGGTTGTCGGACCGGGTGACGGATTGGGTGACGTTCGTCGAGCCGGCAGCGTTTCTGGGCGGCCTGACCAACGGTCAACACGCCCCGGGGTTGCGTCTGCCCCGGAAGGAAGTCTTGCGGGCGTTACATCATATTCATCTAGCGCACGGCCGCGCCGTGCAGGTGATCCGCCAGACGGCGAAACGGCCAGTGCGCGTGGCGTTGTCGCACGTCGGCAAGACAGTGATCCCCGACACGGAGAGCGCTGCCGACATTGAAGCCGCCCGGCATCTGACGATGTTCGCCGACGAGACGTACAACAATGCGTGGTTATTGGACCCGATCTACCGCGGCGAGTATCCAGTCGCCGATGTGCCTGGGTTGCAGGACGGGGACTTGAAGATCATCCGGCAACCGTTGGATTTCTTCGCGTTGAATTTTTATCACGCCGAGTATGGCCGGGCGGGCGCGAACGGGCCGGAGACCGTGGCGCGCCCGGTGCCACCGGGCCACTACACGGCCTTCAACTGGGAGATGCGCCCCGAAGGTCTTTACTGGGCCATCCGGTTCATGCACGAACGGTACGGACTGCCGGTGACGGTGACAGAAAACGGCATGGCCAATCTCGATTGGCCGGCTTTGGACGGCCAGGTGCATGACCCCCAACGGATTGATTTCATTCACCGTCACCTATTGTCCGTCCGTCGCGCACTGCAAGAAGGGTTGCCGGTGGAAGGCTATTTCGTGTGGTCGTTGTTGGACAACTTCGAGTGGGCCGAAGGATACGAAAAACGGTTCGGCTTGGTCTATGTGGACTACGCCACGCAACGGCGCATTCCCAAGGATTCTGCCCACTGGTACGCCCGCGTGATTGCCAATCAAGGCACGCCGTTGTAACGCGACACATTTCCGAAGACCGCGAACTGCGGTGCCGTCAACAAGGGCATTGTGTCCTCCCGCCAGGCCGCAAAAAGCGGAAGGCCCGGAGGGCCATCCCACTTTTTCCCCGGTGAAAATGTTGTGGGTGCGACCGACGGGAACGCCCATCCCGCAACAATGCGCGAATCCTCCACCTTATCGAATCTGTCTCAGGGTAACGCAGACGGCAGGGTGAGCACGACGGCTTTTTCGCCGCCGCCCATGATCCGCAACTCGCGTTCCGTGTAAGGCGGCATTTTCACGTCAATCGTCACGTCGCCGGGGAGGCGCGTGATTGTCAACGGCACCAACCCCGGCCGTTGCCGCCACGGGCCACTGCCGTCGTTGCCGAAGAAGATCATCCACCACGCGCCTTGTTTGTCTTGGAAAATGCCGCCGTTGCGCGCCATCGGTTTGGGCCGGCCAAACGGCCCCCACGGCGTCGGACCCGTCGCGTAGCTGAAGTTGTAGGTGCCATATTGTTTGCCACCGTATTCGACGTGCGGGTTGAACACCGGCCCTCCCCAGCGCGTCGCCACAAACACGTACTCCCCAGCCAGAAAACTCGTGCTGCCCCAGCCATCGCTGCCGAACACCACGCCGGGGCCGATGTCCACCGGTTTCCAGTTCCAGAGCTTGCGCCAATCGCCGGGCTGGTTCAGATCCGCTTCGGCCACGAGCGGTTTCCAATTGATGACCGCATTGGCGTAGAGTTTGCCGTCTTTGCCGACAAACGGCCGTGGCGCACCGCCTCCGGCATCGCTGGCGTAATGACCGCCTTTGCGGCCGAGCGATTCATACGGACCTTCTGGTTTGCCCGTCTTGCTGCGCAACACGCCCGACCCGTGATGATTCGGCCCGCCCAGACTTTCTTCGGGGAAGATGTTGAACCAGATCCAGTAGGTGCCGTTCAGGTATTTCATGCTCACATCCCAGAATGTCCGGGCAAACCTGGCGCGACCGGCTTCGCGCGAATCGCCGACGATGGCCGGCACTTTCTTGTCCAGCCACTCGATGTCCTCGTACCGCCAGACGGTAGTGAATTCCTCCCATTTCTCCAAATCCTTTGACCGGTAGAGCACCAACTCACCCGGCCGGCCCACGCCGGAGCACGTCAGATAGTACCAACCATCGGGCGCATTGAGGATCGAGATGTCGCGCATTTGTTCCTGGAACGGCAAAGGTTTGAGTCGGCTCCACGGGCCGCGTTCGGTGAACACGTGTTGCGGTTTGCGCGGGAACGACTCGTGATGCTTGAAGAAATACACGTCCCAGTCCTGAGCGTGCGTCCAGCTCAACGGCAACAATCCAGGCCGGTCGCGGAGGATCGCCCGGTCGTCCGCGCCGTAGAACGTCGCGTAATCCTTCCCGCCCGGCCCCGCGAACACCGTCACGCCCGCCCCGTGCGGGATCATCAAATGCCGTTCGCTGTACGGCCCGTATATGTTGTCGGCGTACGCGATCCAGGTATCGTTGCAGGGACGGCCCAACCGGCTGTTGTAATCTGCCGCGCACAGAAAATACCGACCATTCCGCTTGAACAAAAACGCTCCGCGCTGACCGACCTGCAACGGGTCGTCCGCTAATTTGAAGCCCGACTCGGCATCGGCCCGGCCCTTCCGCATCACAAACGCGGGATCCGGCGCCGGCATCAACAACCGGGGCCGCTCCGCCAACGCCGTCAGGTCATCGGTCAACTTCGCGATCCAACCACCGTCAAACAACCAGTACACGCTGCCGTCGTCGTCTTCGAACAACGATGGATCGCCGCCTTTGGTGGTGATCTGCGCCACTTCCTCATAAGGGCCTTCCGGCCGGCCGGTCGTGCTCTTGATCAGCCCCGTGCCTTGCCCATTGATTGAAAAACAGATGTACCAGTTTTTTTTTGCTCTTCAGGTAGTGCAATTCGGGCGCGACAACGCCGCGCACGGGTGGCTGATAGATACTCCGGCCCCAGCGGCACCCGCCAATACGACATCCAATGCCATTCGCCCGCGTTCTTGTGGGCGCCAATGTCCCACACCACGCCGAGGTCGGTCCAAGTCTTCAGGTCTGCCGACCGCCAGAGTTTGACGACCGGCGAGTTGTCGAAGTCGGGACGCGGGGCGGTAGCCCCAGCTTTTCCTCTCGATCCGCGATCCGCGACCCGCTGTTGGGCCGCCAGCGTGCCGGTCAGGTAATACATCCCATCCGGCCTGCGGGTGAGGGCCGTGTCGCGCATCGGCACATCGAGCAGGGGCGCGACTTCGATGCTGGGCCATGCGCGTTCGGGCACCGCCGCTGCCACCGTCCAACCGCAGGCGGCTAAGGCCATGGTCGTCAGCCAATACTGGCAATGATTCTTGATGGCAGAGTGTCGCAATGGGAACCATTTCATGGCGCGACTATCCAATCGGCAGACCTGGCGATGCAAGCAAATCTTTGGCCCGCCGCCGCGTCAGGCGGAAGGGTTGCGGTCGCCGCCTTCGTCCCACCCGCGCGCATCTTCGCAGTTGACAGATGCCGCCGAAACCGGATTACTCCGCCGCAGTACCCAAAGGAGCAGACATGAAAATTGTAGCGGTTGGTGATTTGTTTTTGGACGCGGCGACGTTGACCGAAGTGATCCGGCCGGCGTTGCCGGCCGGCGTGGAGTTTGCGGCGGTGCAATGGCCGCTGCGCGACTTGAAGGAATTGCAGGCCATCAACCTCAAAGTCGAACAGGGCGGCCCCAACGCGGTGCCGCCGTCGCCCGCCGTCGCCGCGGCCGTCAAGGAGGCCGACATTGTGTTCACCCAGTTCTGGCCCGTGCCCGCGCAGGTCATGGATGCGGCGCCGCGATTGCGCGTGATTGGCGTCGGCCGATCGGGCGTGGAAAATATCGCCGTGGCCGAAGCCACGAAGCGCGGCATCTGCGTCTTGAACACCGTCGGCCGCAACGCGCAGGCGGTGGCCGAGTACGCGATTGGGCTGATGCTCTGCGAAATGCGCAACATCGGCCGGGGCCACGCCGCCCTGAAACGCGGCGAGTGGCGAAAGAAATACCCCAATGACGCTTCGGTGCCGGAGTTGCCGGGGCGAACGATCGGGTTGATCGGATTCGGGCAGATTGGCCGGTTGATTGTGAAAAAGCTGGCCGGGTTCGAGATGAACTTTCTCGTGTACGACCCGTACGCCAAACCGGAGCCGGGGGTGGAATTCGTGGATTTGCCGACCTTGATGAAGCGGTCGGATTTCGTGAGCATCCATGCCAAGCTGACCGACGAAACGCGGCGGATGATCAACGCCGAATTGCTGGCGTTGATGAAGCCGACGGCGTACTTGATCAACACCGCGCGGGCGGAGTTGGTGGACGAAGCGGCCTTGGTGGAGGTGCTGCGGCAAGGGAAGATTGCCGGGGCGGCGTTGGACGTGTTCATGCACGAACCGCCGGCCGCGGATGATCCGTTGCTGCAACTCGACAATGTGACGCTCTCGCCCCACCAAGCCGGCGTGACGGTGGATGCTTACCGGACGACGGCGAAGCTGTTCGTGCAAAACATCAGCCGGCTGTGGACGGGCGCGGAGTTGCCGGCCAACCTAGTGAACCGCGACACCGCCAGCCGGTTGCAGGCGTTCAAACAAGAAATCATGAACCAGCGATGAGCCGGACAGGGCGTCCGCCCGACCGGCGCGAGGTAGCCGGCGCCTGGGCGGCGTTGGCCGGCGTGGCGGGGCCGTGCAGCAGAGATGAAATAATCGGAGAAAATTTCAATGAAGACTCAAAAGAAAAAGATCAATCTCCGCGTGGCCCCTGAAACCCCCGATCAGAAAAGTCGGCGCATGGCGTGGTGGACCGAGGCCCGGTTTGGTCTGTTTATTCACTGGGGCCTGTATTCGCTATCGTCCCGTGATTGGAATGTCAAACTGCGCGAAGGAATCTCCGACGAGCAATACCAGCGCTATTTCGACCGATTCGACCCGATCTTTACGACCTGCGCGAGTGGGCGAGAATGGCTCGCGCGGCCGGTATGAAGTATGCCGTGATCACGGCCAAGCACATCGAAGGCTTCTGCCTGTTCGACTCCCAACACAGCAATTTCACGGCGATGCGCGCGCCCTGCGCAAGGGATCTGATTCGGGAATGGGTCGAGGCCTTCCGGGCGGAGGGCTTGCGCGTCGGGTTCTACTATGCGCTGATTGACTGGCACCACCCCCATTTCACCATTGATAAGTTGCATCCCATCCGCGTCTCGCCCCAGACACAGGAGGCCTACGACCAGGCCAATCGCGGGCGCGACATGGCCATCTTACCGGGAGTACATGAAGAACCAGTTGACGGAGATTCTCGGCAACTATGGCCCCATTGACATCCTCTTTCTCGACTGGTCCTATCCCGGCGAATTCGGCAAGGGACGCGCGGACTGGGGTGCCGAGGAGTTGGTGGCTCTGGCGCGTCGGCTGCAACCGCAGATTCTCATCAACGACCGGGCCGACCTTAGGGACATCCCCGGCGGCTACGATTTCGTGACGCCGGAGCAGACCACGGTGCCGCAATGGCCGATGATCGACGGGCGGCGTGTGCCCTGGGAGGTGTGCCACACCTTTTCGGGAAGCTGGGGCTACAATCGCGATGAAACAACGTGGAAAGGATACCTTGCACGTCCTCTGCCTCTTGATCGACAGCGTGAGCAAGGGCGGCAACATGATCCTCAACGTCGGCCCGACCGGGCGCGGCACCTTCGACGACCGCGCGCGCCGGGCGCTTGACGACATTGCTGCCTGGATGAAAGTCCATGGCCGCGCCATTCATGGTTGCACCGCCGCCCCCGAGACCTTTGCCGCGCCGGCGCACACCGCGCTGACGTGGAATCCGGCTTCGCGCCGGTTGTATGTCCACCTGCTGAACTATCCGGCGCTAAATGGCACCATCCGCCTGCCCGGTATGCGCGACAAAGTGGAGTATGCCCAATTCCTCCACGACGCCTCCGAACTCAAGCCCTGGACCGGCGCAAGCCATTGGCATCCAAGGGCCGATAACGATCTGGAATTTCACGTGCCGACCGTCAAACCACCTGTCGAAATTCCGGTCGTGGAGTTGTTCCTGACCGCGGAGGCCTCAGGGCGAGGCGACGCGGGCGACCGGACAAAACAGGAGCAATCTCCATGAATGTTGTCTTCATCATCTGCGACGACCTCAACAACGCCATCGAAGGTTTTGGGCAAATACCGTGCGCGCCGGCCCCGAATCTGCGCCGCCTGATGAGCGAAGGCGTCCGCTTCACCAACGCGCACGCGAATTGTCCGATCTGCCTGCCCTCGCGCAACAGCCTGTTCAGCGGCATCTATCCGCACGGCACAGGCCATTTCACGCTCTGGGATCACTGGCGGTCCTGCACCCCCATTGCCACCACGGGCGAGGCGTACCGGCTGCCCGGGTTCGGCCGGGCGCTCCTCCGTGATGCGGTGATGTTGCCCCTGCACTTCAAGCGCAACGGCTACAACGTGTATGGCGCAGGCAAGACCCTGCACAATGGCGCGGTGGATGAATCTTGGTGGACTGAGTATCATGGCGGGCCGGATTACGGTCCGGCGCGGTACGGATTGCCTCCAGATGAATGGCTCACGCATCTGTTTGAAGGCGATCCGCTGGAAGCTTATGCCAACCGTTACGCGGGATTGGACCGTTGCTGGCTCGACGGACGGAATTTCCGCTATCACGCCATTGAGCTGTTGCTCGGCCCGTTGGATGAAGTGTTCGGCGATCCGAAATGCAAAGGTTTCCTGCGCGGGGGGCGCGAATTCCGGTACGTGAATGACAAAGACCGCGATTTACTGCCGGACGAAGAGACCGCCGCCTACGGTGTCGAGGTGCTAAGAGCCTATCCCAAAACCTTGTCTAGGATGCTATAATGGGCCGACAAGGAGGTCTTTATGGGGAAAATCGCATCGCGCGAGCGTTGGCTCGTGTCGGATGAGTTGTGGGATAAAATCGAACCGCTGCTGCCCAAGCGC
>CALBCO010000028.1 GCA_937927265.1 uncultured Verrucomicrobiae bacterium
TGTCTGTTAGCGTTACCGCTTACAGACTGTGCCGGAAACCACCCACACGGTCAACAGGGAAATGTCACGCAACGGGACTGCGGAAGTTCAGATCAGATGGGGCTGGAAAGTGCGAAAGTCCACAGCGTAGGATATGACCAAAAAGCGTAGATCCAGCGGGCAGGTAGGGACGGACCGCCGGGCCGTCCGTGGCGGCGGCGCGCCCGGCGGTCGCGCCCCACCGGTTGCGGCTCTGCCGCGCTAGGAACGATCGTTCCCAATGGTGATCGCCGGCCCTGGGCGGGCGTGGGGCCACGACGCAATCCATTCAGGGAGTTTCGGTGCGAAGAGCGCTGGGGGCGGTGCCGAGCGCCCGTTTGAACGTCCGGCTGAACGCATACACCGAACTGAATCCGCAGGCGGCAGCGACTTCGGTAACGGTGAGGTTGCCGTCGCGCAACTGCAACGCAGCTTGACGGCAACGTGTTTCGCGGATGTACCGACCGAGGCTGATGCCAAAATGTTGACGGAACACCGCCCGCAAATGGCTTTCCGACCAGCCTAGGCCCCGCGCCAATTCCGCCAGTACGACCGGTTGTTTCCGATGGTCATTCAGCCAGGTATTGACTTTGCGCAACAACTCCGCGGCGGGGGGCGTTTTCGTTTCGTTCGTGATCGTGGCGGGACGTCGCACTGTGAACAATAACAACGCCGTCTGCACGACCAACTCCGCCGTGGATTCCGGTGTGGTCAGACGTTGTTGCCACAACTGGAGCACGGCACAGAGATGGCGTTGAGCCGCGGGAGAAAGAACGCCAAGTTCGGGCTCGGCCGCCGCCGCATCCACGCCGGGCCATTCGAACGTCACGAACAACCAGCAAATCTTGCCGGTTTCAACATTGCAGTAGCGATGCAGTCGCAGAGGCGAGACGAGCAACGTGCGGCCCGGCCGTAGCCGGTACTGGTTTTCATCCACCAAGACCGTTCCTGCGCCAGATAATGGGAGGAGCAATACCCAACGATGGTGGAAATGCGGTTGCAGTGAGCCGTCATGGAGTTCCGTTGCCGAACGGCGGCAAAACAAAAGAAGGTTGTCCGGGAGGGGCAACGCCGGGCTGCGTTGACCGTGGTAATAGTCGGCAGGCGTCGGTAGTTGCCGTACGGCACGAGCCAAAGCGGCCAGGAGAGGTTGGCGAGAGCGATGTGATAGTGTCATCGGAATTGGTAATAGATTCGTCGGCCCGGCTATGGCCTGTCAAGCCTCCTGATGGCATGATGGGAACATGAACCAACGCCAAACCATTGGGTTGGGCCTATGCGGGTGCGGCGGCCAGTTGGGCGATGTGGTCCGGCGATTGTGTGACCAATGTCCCGAAGCGCGCGTCGTCGCCTTGTTCGATCCCGACCCGCTTGCCATTCGCGCCACACGGCAGGTGTTCGGCGCGGACATACCAGCCTGTTCGTCATCGGCCGCGTTGGCGGTGCGGTCGGACGTGGATTGGGTCTTCATCGGCTCGTTCAACTGTTATCACGCGGCGCAGACGGTCGCGGCATTTCGGGCCGGCAAGAATGTGTTTTGCGAGAAACCACTTGCGTTGAATCTCGCCGAAGCGCGCCGGGTACAGGCGGCGTGGCGGGGGAGCGGGCGGACGTTTGCCTTTGGGTTGGTGCTCCGTTATGCGCGGTTGTATCAGGAAATGCATTGGCGGGTGCGCGCGGGGCTGATTGGCGAAATCGTTTCCTTCGAGTTCAACGAGACGCTGCCGTTCAATCACGGCGGCTACATCCACGGCAACTGGCGCCGGTGGCGAAAATTCGCCGGGACGCATTTGCTGGAGAAATGTTGCCACGACCTCGATTTGGCGATGTGGTTGGTCGGCGACCGTCCGGCACGGATGGCGAGTTTTTGGGGGGGGGATTTCTTCACTCCCGCCCACGCGCGCCACCAACGACGGATTGGTCGGTCGCCCACGGGGGCGCGTGCCTACAAAGCGTGGCCGGACCCGCATCGAGTCAATCCGTTCACCTCGCGCAAAGACATTCTGGATAATCAGGTGGCGATTCTGGAGTTTGGCAACGGCGTGCGCGCGACGTTTCACACCAATTGCAACTCCGGGATTCCCGAACGACGGTTCTACATTCTTGGTACCGAAGGCGCGTTGCGCGCCGATGCCTACACCGGTGTGATGGAATGGCGGCGGATTGGTTGGAACACCCAATCGAAGTTCTGGCGCACGAAGGATCACGACGACCATGCCGGGGGCGACGAGAGGATGGCCATCGAGTTGGCGGCGACCTTGCGCGGGACGGCTCCCCCGCGGGCCGGGATGACCGAAGGCATTCAGTCATTAGCCGTGGCGCTGGCGATTGATCGCGCCCGAGAAACCAGGCGGGTTGTCAGTCTGAGATCAACGTGGGAATCGTTGGGGGACATTCTGCGATGAATCTCACCCCGCCACTTGATCCGAGTTTTCAGCCGCCGATTTTGGCGTGGCGCGCGCACCAACGAACGGCCACGGTACCACTGGTGGTAGCGTTGGAACGCGAGCGTGGTTTGATCTCGCGCTACGAGACGCGAGTCAATCCGGCCTGGCCGGCGGCGGTGCGGGACGTTGAGCGGGTGGTAAAGTTTTTGTTATGGGCGCGGGGCGGTTGGCGGTTGTATCTCGACGGTCCGCGCGGATTGTGCGAGCAGGTTCAGGTGCGGTCGTTCGATGCGGAGTTGATGAGGCGGGTGTATGAGCGGCCGTTGGAGATTGTTCGGGGGGCGGCACCGCCGGCTCAAGAGGCGGGTCAGGCGGTTGCAGGCCATCGGCACGGCTGTCGCCTGGGGTTTGATCTGGGCGCGAGTGATTACAAGGTGGCCGCCGTGCGGGATGGCGAGCCGGTATTTACAGCCGAGTTTCCGTGGGATCCGTGCAATCAGCCTGACCCCGATTATCATTATCGGCGATTGAACGAGGGGCTGCGCGCGGCGGCGCAGCACTTGCCGCGTGTGGACGCGATTGGGGGCAGCACGGCGGGCGTGGTGGTGGAGAACCGGATCATGGTGGCCTCGTTGTTTCGCGCGGTGCTGCCAGAGAAGTTTGCCGCGGCGCAGAACATGTTTCTGCGGCTGCGCGATGAGTGGCAGGTGCCGGTTGCCGTGGCCAACGACGGTGATGTGACGGCGCTGGCTTTTGGTGATCATGCGGTGTTGGGTGTGGCGATGGGGTCGAGTGAAGCGGCCGGATTCATGGATGGCGCGGGACGAATCCGCGGTTGGTTGAATGAGCTGGCGTTTGCGCCGGTGGATTTCAATCCGGCTGCGGCCGCGGATGAATGGTCGGGAGACCGCGGGGTGGGGGCGTTGTATTTTTCGCAGCAGGCGGTGAACAAATTGCTGCCGGCGGCGGGGATCGAGTTGCCGGCGACGATGGGGTTGCCGGAACGACTCCAGGCGGTGCAGGGGTTGATGGCTGCGGGAGATGTGCGTGCGGCGCGGATTTACGAAACGATCGGTGTGTATCTCGGCTACACGATTCCGTGGTATGCGGAGTTTTATGACTACCGGCATCTGTTGGTGTTGGGACGCGTGACGACAGGCGTGGGGGGCGAACTGTTGGTTGCTCAAGCGCGCAAAGTGTTGGCCGAGGAGTTCCCCGAAATCACGGTACAGTTGCATGTGCCGGACGAGAAGAGCCGCCGCCACGGTCAAGCAGTGGCGGCCGCGAGTTTACCGGAGATCAAACAATGAAATTGCACAATCCAACGGCGGACATCTTCGTGCCCGATGGTGTGCCGGTGGAAACGGCTTTGCGACGGGTGACGCATCTCGGCATCGGCGCTCATCAGGATGATCTGGAGTTTATGGCGTTCCACGGGATCGTGGCAGGATATGCTCACCGCAGTTTCGGCGGGGTGACCTGCACCGACGGTGCCGGAAGCCCGCGCACGGGCCGGTATGCCGGTTACACCGACACAGAGATGCGCGCAGAACGGCGCGAGGAACAACGGCAGGCCGCCCGGCTCGGTCGCTACAGTGTGATGATGCAACTCGACTTTCCCAGTGCAGCGGTCAAACAGCCGCCGGCGCCGGCGTTGACGGACGATCTGGTCGCCATTCTCCGCGCGACCCGGCCGCGGGTGGTGTACACACATAATCTGGCAGATAAACACGACACGCATGTGGCAGTGGCCATGGCGACGTTGCAGGCGTTACGAGCGTTGCCCGTGACCGAGCAGCCCGATGCGGTGTACGGATGCGAAGGGTGGCGCGATTTGGATTGGTTGCCGGCTGACGCGAAAGTCGTGCTGGATGTGACGGGGTACGACGAGTTGGCCCGGCAACTCAACGGGGTTTTTCAGACGCAGATCGCCGGCGGTAAACGCTATGATCTGGCGGTGTTGGCGCGGCGGCGGGCAAATGCGACATTCCTCGAATCGCACAGCACGGATACGGCGGAGCAGGTGATTTTCGCATTGGACTTGACGCCGCTGGTGCGCGAGCCGCAGCGTGATGTGGCCGGGTACGTGACCGGTTTGATCGAGCAGTTTGCAGACGATGTCCGGAGGAGATTGACGCCATGGAAGTGATTATTCAACCCGACGTCACGGCGGCCAGCCAACTCGCAGCCAGGATGGTCGCCCGGCAGTTGCGAGAGAAACCCAATAGCGTGCTCGGTCTGCCGACCGGCAGCACGCCATTGTTGCTCTACCGGGAATTGGTGGCGCTGAAGCTGGACTGGCGGCGCGTCACCACGTTCAACCTCGATGAGTATGTCGGGTTGGGACCGGACCATCCCCAATCGTATGCCCGCTTCATGTGGGAAAATTTGTTTCGGCAAGTGAACATTTTGCGCAAGAACGTGCACATCCCGGACGGGTTGGCGAAGGACATACCGAAGTTTTGTACCCGCTACGAGCGCCAGATCCGGCAGGTTGGGGGCATTGATCTGCAAGTGTTGGGTATCGGGACGGATGGTCATATCGGGTTCAACGAGCCGAGTTCGTCCTTGGCGTCGCGGACGCGGATCAAGACGTTGACCGCGGAGACGCGTCGCGATAATGCGCGTTTTTTTGGCCGCGAGGAGGATGTGCCGCATCATGTGATCACGATGGGTATCGGCACGATCATGGAGGCGCGGCAGGTGTTGTTGTTGGCGTTTGGGGAAAACAAGGCGGCGGCGGTGGCGGCCGCGGTGGAAGGCCCGATCACGGCGATGTGCCCCGCTTCGATTCTGCAAATGCATCCGGTCGCGAAGATTGTGGTGGACGAAGCCGCCGCTGGCCGTTTGCAGAAAACGGATTATTACCGGTGGGTGTTTGCCCAGAAGCCGCTTTGGCAACGATGGTGAGTGGCGTTACTTCGACTTGATCGAAGTCCAGAGTTCGTCGTACCACCGGTTTTTCGGGCCGAGGTCTTTGAGGAACTCCAGGGTCTTCATCGTGGCTGGGGTAGGATAGATGGCCGGGTTGTTCCGGTCGGCCGGGGTGATGAAGGGTTCGGCTGCTTGGTTCGGGGTGGCGTAGCTCATGGTGTTGGCGTTCTGGGCGGCCACCTGCGCATCGAGCAGGAAGTTGATGAACTTCTCGGCCATGTCGCGGTGAGGCGCCTTGGCCGGGATGGCGAGGTTGTCGAGCCAAATGTCACTGCCTTCGCGCGGGACGAAATAGTAGGTTTGGGGGTCTTCCTTCATGCCGCGCACAGCGTCGCCATTGAACACCATCGCGAGCTTGCAGACGCCGGCGAGGACTTTGTTTTTGCCGCCAACACCGCCCTCGAAGCCAAGGGAGCGTTGCTTGGCTTCGAGCAACACTTCGCGGGCGACGCGCAATTCCTTCTTGTCGGTGCTGTTGACGCTGTAGCCTTTGTAACGGAGCGCGGCGCCGATGCAACTGCGCGCGTCGTCCATCATCAGGAATGGACCGATTTGTTTGTTCTTGTCGAACATCAATCCCCACGTCTCGTCAATCTGTTCGCCCGGCTCGCGCCGAATGTAGATGCCCACGGTGCCCCACAAGTACGGCACGGTGAACTTGTTGCCGGGGTCAAACTCGCGATTGGTGAATTGGGAGTTGAGATTTTTCAGGTTGGGGAGGTTTTCGTGGCGCAATGGAGCGAGCAGTTTCTGGGATAGCATCGAAGGGATGATGTAATCGGACGGCACAACGATGTCGTAGAGCGAGACGCCGCCACCCTGGAGTTTGGCGACCATGCTTTCGTTGTCCTCATAGAGGTCGAGCGTGACCTTGCAGTCGAACTGTTTCTCAAATTGGGCAACGACCTGCGGGTCAATGTATTCGCTCCAGATGAACACATTGAGTTTGTTTTTCTGCGCGCTGGTCGTGGTGGCGGAAAGCAGCGCCAAGGCGAGTGCCAATAGGGTGCGGTGCATGGTTATCCTCCTGTGGATTGACGGGACCGTTGCAACAGGGTGGCCCCGATGGTGCCAATGATGGACGCCAGAATAATCAGCGCCGACAACGCATTGATGTCGGGCGTGATCCCGCGTTTGACCGATGAGTAAATCAAGATCGGCAAAGTCGTTGCTCCGGGTCCAGTGGTGAAGAAACTAACCACAAAGTCATCCAGACTCAATGTAAAAGCGAGCATCGCCCCCGCCAACACCCCCGGCGCCATCAACGGGAACGTCACGTGCCAGAACGTCTGCCACCCGCTCGCGCCGAGGTCGTGGGCCGCTTCCTCGATGGCCGGGTCCATGCCGGCCAGCCGCGACCGGACCACGATCGCCACAAACGGAATCTGAAACGTGATGTGCGCGAGAATCATGGTCACCATCCCCAACTCAAACAAACCCACCAGCCGGTTCAGCGTGGCGAAGAACGACAACATCGCCACCGCCATCACGATGTCCGGGATCACAATCGGAATGTACATCAGCCACGAAAAAAGCTTCTTGCCCGGAAATCGGTACCGGCTCAGCCCGTAGCCGAGCATCGTGCCCAGCACGGTGGCCACGGCGGTGCTGGCAACGGCGAGGATGAGCGTGTTGCGGGCGGCTACGATTTTCTCGGGGCTGTCGAGCAGGCGGCGGTACCACGCAGTGGTGAATCCCCGCCACGGGCCGCCGTGCTTGGCGTCGTTGAACGAATAGACGATCACCACCACGATCGGCGCGTACATGAACAGGTACAGCGCCAGCGCGACGATCCAGAGCAGGGGCGACCGTCGTTTCACAGCAGCTCCCCGCCTTTCTCGCCTGCCTGCCGGGCATACAGCCACAGGCCGACCATCACCACGCCCATCACCAGAAATGCGATGGCGGAGCCAAACGGCCAATCCCGACTGGGGCCGAATTGTTGTTGGATGACATTGCCGATCATGACGGTTTTCGCGCCGCCGAGCAGGTCGGGAATCACAAATTGTCCCATCGCCGGGATGAACACCAACACGACCCCAGCCACCAAGCCGGGCACGATTTGCGGCAGAATCGCGTGCCAGAACACCCGCGGCCGGTCCGCGCCGAGGTCCGCTGCCGCTTCGGCGATGCTCCAATCAATTTTTTCAACCGACGCATACAACGGCAGTACGATGAACGGCAGATAATCGCAGACCATGCCGATGTAAATGGCCAACGCGCTCGGATACAACGGCCGGCCCGGCTCGACGATTCCCACCCACACGGCCAGTTGGGTGAGGGGACTTTCCGGCGCGAGCAGGATTTGCCAGGCGTAGGTGCGGATGAGCAGATTTGTCCAGAACGGGATGAGCACCAACGTCAGGGCCGTCGTGCGGTATCGCGGCGACAACCCGGCAATGAAAAACGCCAGCGGCAACCCAGCCGCCACGCACAACACCGTCGTCGCGCCCGCCATCACGAGACTGCGCGCCACGATCAGCGGATACATCAAATCGAACCCGAAGAAGCCGAACCCGGCAAATCGTTTGTAATTCTCCAGCGTGAACGGCAACTCAAACCCCCCATAGGTGCCGCGCGAGAGAAAACTGATGGTGCCGACGGCCACAAGTGGGAGTAGGAGAAACACGGCCACCCACAAGATGGCCGGCCCGCTGGTCAGCAATGATCGAAGCCAATGCCCGCGCCCCGTCAGTTGCTCCCCGAAATGCACTTCGCGTTGTCGGTCGTTCGTCATTCCATTCAACATCACCAATTCTAGGAAGTGCGCTTCGCGTTGTCGATAGCCGGTTCGTTGGCCCGCCCGAATCATGAGCGACCCGTTGCCAAGGTGGAATTAGGGTGAAGGGCGAGGGTGAAGAAAAGGGGCGCGGGCATCCTGCCCGCGTTGCGCCAATGCCGCTCTTTCGATTCGATAAGAATCCTCGTCCGTCGCGGGCAGAATGCCCGCGCCCGGTGTGCCCGGCATGGGCATGAACAAGTCAGAAAAAGAAAGAGAGAAATCAACGAGAAAAGAAATGACCGGAAGCAGTGACAGCAACCGTAGTGAACGCCAAGGCGGGTTCCGCGAGGGACTCAGCGCGAAAGAAGGCCGTAGCGATGGCAACGACCGTAGGAACACGAACAGGCAGCGAGGCAGGATGCGAG
>CALBCO010000029.1 GCA_937927265.1 uncultured Verrucomicrobiae bacterium
TCATCATGAGTTTCTCTTAGGGTTGTTGACGGACGTAGCCGTGTTGTTGAAATGTTTTCAGGACTTCAGGCCGCCGGCACCAAGCAAGGAATGCATCCCGCAATGTCGGATGCTCGCTGGAGGCGAGGCCCAGAATTGTTACCCGTGTTTCAGGGTACCGAGCGTCAGTGGGGATCACCTCCAGTTTGCCTTTGTGCAGCGGAATGGCAAAGTTCCAGATCGCCACGACATCCACCGGACCAAGAATTAAGCTGTTGGCAATGTCGGCGTGCGTACGTCCTTGAACTACGACGTTGCTCATGACCGCGTCATACAGCCCGCGTTCGCGGAGCACATTCACGAATAATTCGCCCGCGGTTGAGTAGCGGGGGTCGCCGATGCCGATTTGTAGGCCCGGCCGCGCCAGATCGGCGAGGGAGCGGATGTTCTTGGGGTTGCCGGGCCGCACGGCGATGACCGGTTCGAGATAACCCACCGTGACCGAATCGGTCATGCGGCCGGTGCCTTGCAGTTTGGCCTCAAACGGATCGTGGCAGACAAAAATCTCGGCGGCCACTCCGGCCAGCACCCGTGGATGTAACGTCTCCGCGCCACCGAAATCGTATTCGACCTCGACCCGATAGGCGGCGGCAAATGCTTTGCCGATTTCCTGCACAGGCGCAGCCATCGAACTGCCGCAGAGCACACGCAGCTTGGTCGGAGGGGGCGGCTGACAGCCCCCCACGATGAGGAGCAGTATCGAGATCAATCTCATGAACCGTATTTTCATTTGTTTCCACAAACGGGACACTGCGGGTTTTGCTGCAGGTTTAGCGTGCGAAAATCCACAATTCGCAGGTCCATAGTCAACAACCGATTGGCCAGTGGTTCGCCCAAGCCGGTCAGGACTTTGATGACTTCCAGGGCGCCGAGGCAAGCAACCAGGCCGGGCACGGCACCGATAACCGGGAACTGCCGCTTCCAATGCGATGGATATTCCGGGTACAAACACGCCAGACAGCCCGTGCGACCGGGGATGAAGGTGGTACAATATGCCTCCAACTCATACATTGCACATTCGATCATCGGCTTGCGAAACTTTACCGCCGCGGCGTTCATGGCGAATCGTTCCGCAAACAGTGGTGCGGCATCCACCACAATGTCCACTCCGCTCACTAGCCGGTCGGCATTGGTGTCGGAAATGTTTTCCGGGATTGCCTCGACCACGATGTGGGGGTTCAACGCGCGGAGTCGTTCGGCCGCTTGTGTCACCCGCGGCTGGCCGATCAACCGATGCGACATGAGCAGTTGTCGGTTGAGATCGCTCGGCTTGAGGTTGCCGGCGTGGGCGAGAACCAAACGGCCAACCCCCGCGGCAGCCAGTTCGAGCGCAACGGTCCCCCCCACGCCGCCGCAACGGGAAATCAACACCGAAGCCGACTTGAGTTTTCCCTGGCCCGCCTCGCCCAAGCCAGTCACCCACATCTGCCATTCATATTGCGCGCGTTCGGCCTCGGTCAAATTCATGAGGTGATTTTACCGTCGCGCAGGCGAAAGACAACGTCAGCCAATCGCTCGGCGTCAGTCGGACTGTGCGTGACGTGCAGCGCGGTGACGCCTGTACGGTCGCGGACCGATTTGAGCAAGGCATACATGTCGTTGCGGGTGTCCTCATCGAGGGCGCTCAGTGGTTCATCGAGCAACAGCACCGGCGGATGCGCCGCCAAAGCCCGGCCGAGAGCAAGTCGTTGCGCTTCGCCGCCGCTCAACCCCCGCGCGGGTCGGTCGAGCAGCGGCGCAATGCCGAGCAGGTCGGCCAACTCGCGGACACGAGCCGCAATCCTCTCGCGTGGCCAGCGTCGGATGGCCAATGCAAAACCGAGATTGTCGCGCACAGTCATCGAAGTGAACAATGCGCCGTCCTGCGGGACGTAGCCAATGTTGCGGCCGCCGGGTTTCTCGCGCGTCACATCTCGACCGGCCAACAGAACCCGACCGTGGTGGATGCGCCGCAGTCCAGCAATGGCTTCGAGCACGGTGGTCTTTCCGCTGCCCGTTCGCCCCATCAACACGGCGTATTGACCCGTCGGCACGGTCAACGAAACATCATCGAGACGAAATGCCCCTTGGCGGATGGCGAGTTGTTCCACAGCGATCATGGCTCAACCACCTTTGCGAGGTTGCGTTCCGAACCGAGATGGCGGACCAGCAACAACACCGCCAATGCCGCCACAATCATCAGGAGCGACACGGCGACAGCCGCTTCAAGATTGCCGACGCTGAGTTCGAGAAAAACGGTGGTGGACAACACTTCGGTCCGCATCCGGGTGGCGCCGGCAAAAATCAAGATCGGGCCGAACTCGCCAAGCGAGCGGGCCCACGCCAGCGTGAACGCGGTCAGCAAACCACGCCGCGCTTCCGGCAGCGCCACGCGCCAGAACGCTTGAGCGCGATTGCAACCAAGTGTCAATGCCACCTGCTCGCGCCGCGGCGAAATTTGGTCAAACGTCACTCGCAACGTCCGTACCGCAAACGCTGCCGCCACGGAAAACTGAGCAAGAATCACCGCCGGCAGATCGTAGGTGATCGCCCGAATCCGCCGAATCCCCAGCCAGGATAAGAGCAGTTTGAATGCGTCTTCTAACCACCGTCCCCAGAAAGTGTGAAAGAGAATCAACAAGCTGAGTCCCACCACCAGCGGCGGCAACACGATTGGAATGTCCAGCAAGCCATCCACCAACGCCCGACCGCGAAATCGGTGGCGCGACATCAGGTAGCCAATCGGCACCGCCACCAGCAGCGAGAGAAATGCACTCAGTGTGCACGACCAAAGACTCAGCCAGATGGCATACCGGATTTCCGCGCTCTGTAACGCGGCCCAAAGTTGGGGGGGCGTGGTGTACGAGGCGTCCGCCAGCAGCAGGCCAGCCAGCAGCACCACATAGATGCCGCCGAGAACCAGCAGGCCGGCATAGAACGGCACATCGGTGCGAGGGCGATGCGCGGGTTCAGTCACGGGGCAGTTCGGGGCTCCATTTGAAGCCGGCGGCGGTATAGCGTTGGCCGGCTTCCGCGGAGAGGAGGGCGGCGTGCAAGCGACGCACCAGTTGTTTGTGCTTTGAGTGCGCGCCGACACTAAACGTTTGTTCGGCCCGTGCTCCTGGCTCGTTCAAGGTGAGAATCTGCACGTCGTCACCGGCACGGATGGCGTTGACCCGGTAGGCAACGACCACATCGAGCGAGCCGCGGCTGGTGCGCAGTTGGTTGACCAACAGGTCGCCGGTCGGCGTTTGCATGACAGTATTGGCTTTGACGGCGTCGAGGATGCCGGCTTGCTCGAACATCCGCAACGTCAACGCCCCGAGCGTGCTTTGGTCGGGATTGGCCCAGCCCACGCGCAGCCCTGGACGCGCGAGGTCTCGCAGAGTACGAATGTTTTTGGGGTTGTCGGAGGGGACGATCAACACAATGTCCGTTTCGGAAATCGATGCTGGCTCGCCGAGGAACAAGTCAGCAACAGGTGAGGCGAATGAGCGGTCACAAGTCAAATAGGCATCAGGGCGCGCCCCACCGGTTTTCATCTGGCCGACGAGGATACCGCAGCCATTATAGACCCGGGTGATCCGGCAGCCCTCGCGTTGTTCGAACGCGCGCAGGATGTCCTCGACCGCGACGCGGTTGACGGCGCCGCTGAAGAACAGTATCTCAGGCGCCTCGTCCCACAGATCCCCTTTGACTACGGTGTAGCCGAGAGCGGCGAATTGTTTGAGACCGCGGTCGGCCGCGCTGAGATACCGGGCAAACCGCACCGCAGCAGTTGGTTGGGTGCTGGATTGCAACACGGCGACGGAAACGGAAGCGACCGCCGGGGCAAGTTCCGGAAGAGTGACGATTTCGAGTTCGGGATATTGTTTGGCGACGGCGTCAAATACCAAGCCGGCATCTACAGTGCCGAGTTTCACGTCGGCAGCGATGTCATTGGGCGTGGGCTTGAAAACGCGGGCGTGCGCTTCAAGTTTGGCCCAGAAACCGCCGGGTTGCAGTGCTTGCCGTGCTAATTTGCCCACAGCGGCGGCGTCGGGATTCGTCAACCCCAATTTCACATCGGCTCGGGTCAGGTCCGCGAGTGACCGGATGTTTTTCGGGTTGCCGGCGCGGACGGCGATCACGGCGGCCATCTTCGCGGTCGGGATTGTTTCCGCGATCAAGTTTTTCTCACGGGCCTGTTCCAGGAAACTGTCGTCGCCAGGAATGTAGAGGTCGCCCGATTGAGTGACCGCAATGCTGGCAAGCAGGGTTTGCGATGGGCCGTACTGCAACTCGATTGGCATTTTGTAGGTCTTTTCATATTCCAGCGCGATGCGTTCGACGGCGGGCTTGAGACCGGCGCCGCAAAATACGCGCAATGGAGGCGGCGCCGCCGCCGAGCGTGACCGACCATCGCAACCCCAGGCGAGAATCGTCAAGCATCCCAGAAGAAGGGTTTCCCGCATCGTTATTCCTCCCATTTGCCGTTGCGCAGGCGCAACGAACGGTTGGCGTAGGCGGCGGCGTCGGCATCGTGCGTGACGAGCAACACGGCACCGCCGTTCCTGGTGAATTCAGTGAGGTATTGCAATACGATCTTGCCGTTATCGCTGTCCAGATTGCCGGTTGGTTCGTCGGCCAGCAATAGTTTCGGCTCGTGCAACAACGCCCGCGCGAGCGCAACGCGCTGGCGTTCGCCCGTGCTGAGTTCGGACGGCACATGGTGCAGGCGGTGGGTCATGCCAAAATGGGCGAGCAACTCCGCGGCACGTGGCCGGCTGTTGGGTCGGGAGAGCGCCAAGGACGGCGCGAGCACGTTGTCGAGCACGTTGAGGTACGGAATCAGATGAAATTGCTGGAACACAAACCCGATGTGGACGGCCCGGACCTGGGCGCGCGCTTCCGGATCGAGCCGGTAAGGGTTTTCGCCGGCAATGGTGACGGTGCCAGCGTCAGGTTGCAACAGGCCGCCGGCAGTGAGTAGTAAGGTGGTTTTGCCGCAGCCGCTTGGGCCTTGCACAGCCACAAAATCGCCGGGTGCAAGGGTTAGTGAGATGCCGTCCACGGCCCGCACTTCGCGTTTCGTGGTCGTGAAGACTTTGCAGACGTTTTGGAATTCAAGGATTGGCGTCATTCTTCCCTCAAAATATCCGCTGGGTCTTGTTGAGCGGCCAGCAGAGCCGGCAACCAACTCGCCAGCGCAGCCAACAACGGGGCAGCTACGAGTAGGATGATCATGAGTTGGAGGTCAAACCACGGTACGTGCAGGGGCGTCTGATCGGCGGCTTCCTTCCAGGAGTTGCCAGCCAGTACCCCGGCTGTGTATCCCAGCGCGGCACCCACCAGGCCGGTCAGCATAGCTTTGCCAAGGAACAGGGTGAAGATTTGCCGCCGGCGCAAACCGAGGGCGCGCAACACCCCGATTTCTACGCGTCGTTCGCGGACATTGGCCAGCGCGAGAAAACCAATCCACACTGCACTGCCGATCATCACAACGGGCACCAGCACAGCCGCAAACGCTTCGCGCTCCGCCCGCAGCCGGGCGCGGTTTTTCTTTTCCTGAGCGAGGGCGGCTTGGGCTTCCACTTCGGCGCGGTAGCGAGTTTCCGCACGGGCCAGAGCTTGGGATTGGAACTCGATGATTTGGGTGTCGGGCAAAATCTTGCCGATCTCGGCACGGATGTGGGCGAGACGGTCGTCCGTGGCGCAGGTGCAATCGAGCGCGAGAATGGCATTGATCTGACCGGGTTTACCGAGAATTTCTTGGGCGGCCGTCAGGTCAATCCAGACGGTGATGTCGTCCTTGTTGCCGCGGTCTTCGTTGATCTTGCTGACCGTGAAGGTACGGCCGAAGAATTTTGTCTGCTCGCCGACTTTCAAGTTCAAGTTGCGGGCGAGTTCGGCGCCCAAGACCATTTGGCCCGGATCTACGGGTTGAAGCAGGGGTGTTTGTTTCGGACTGTGCAGATAGACGACCCCCCGTACACCCATCAATAAAATCGTTCGGTCGTATTCTGGCCAGCGGACTTTTTGTTGGAGGCTGGGCAGGATGTGATTGATCGTGGCTACACGGCTCTTGGCCAGCCGTGTGGCGTATTCTTCTGGCATGTATTGGGTGGCATAATCGTCGGCGTAAAGGTCGCTCAGGTTTTGGGCTTTGGGCAGGATCAGAACGTTGAAGCCCATTTTGAGCGTGATTTTACGGTAGTCATCTTCGAGCTGGGCTAGCCGCGCTTTGGTTTCGGCTTCCTTGGCGGCAATGATTTGTTCGGTGCGGGCGTCGTGTTTGCGCAGCACAGTCAGTGCCGCGACAAGCGTCCCCACTGCGGCGAGGACAGATAACACGCCGAGCGCAAACCCCAGTTTGCGGAAAACAATTTCGCGGGTAATAAGCCGCAAGACGTTCATAGGTCAATGACTCGATTCGGCCCGCAACGCTTTGCTGACAATCGCCAGCACCGCCACCGCACCTAACAACACGATCACCACGTTGCGAAGCAGCGAGCCAGTCCCCGCAGGTTCGATGGCGGCTGTCTCCATTGCGACAGGTGTGCCCGTCCCCGCGGCAGCAGCCAGTTCCGACAGACTGACCAGCGGGGGCAGCGGCGGGTCTTGCACCGCGCGTCCCATCAAGCCTCCGTCCCAATCCGCCGCGACGAGCAGGTCCACGCCGGGATTGAGCGACTTGATTTCGCAGGAGCACGAACCGCAAACGAAGTAAGCAACTTGGGCAATGTTGTCGGCGGTGAGATGTTCCGGCGTCAAAGCGACTAATGCCCGGCCGCGGCCATAGATCGGATAGACAATCGGGCCTGTGACTTTGCCCAATGCTTCATCGGTGCCGAGCAACATGGCGACGAACAATTGCTCCGCCGGATCGCTCCGCGACACGCGCAAAAGAGAGAACTGAATTTTGAGTTCGATGTCGGGATTGACACGCGGGTCACTCAGATCCAGTTCGGGCAACTGCATTTCCTTTTGGAGTTTGCCCAGTTCGTTTTCGAGTAGTTGGGCGGCACGGTTGTTTTCCTCGGCATTCTCCCCTTCGAGCAGCACCCAGACAGCGGAATCGCCTTTCAAGATTCGTTGGGCAATTTCGCGGCGCGCCGGCGAGTCCACCAACCGCCGCGTATTATCCACGGTGAGAGGCCCAATCCAGCACGGGCGTTCAATGCGGTCGGCTCTTGGAAATTGCACAATCATTGCCGGCAGCGTGGTCGTTTGGTTTGACGCCCACAACCCGGTGAGATGGGCCGGCACGGACTGGCTGACGTCCACGGTGGTGAGCGCGACATTGGCCGCCTGGTCGCCGGCTTGGGTCAGGGCTTTAACGATTTCCTGTTCCGCTCCGGTGAGCGCTCCGCGATGAAAGATGGTCACCTCAAACGGGTCGGCCGGCCATCGTTCCAGCGCATACCGGAACACCGGCACGCTACAGGCCCAGCCGCTCGTTCCGAGCGCGATCATTCCCGCCAACGCCACCCACAATTTCATTGTTTTCATCGGGAACTCCCGGTAACTATTTTACGGTACCTCGTGGAAGGTTGTGGTTCAGTGTTTTTGTTCAGTTCAGTCATGGCGACTTCTTTCGTGGTTGTTTTTGTCCTTTTGACTCTTTGATTTTGTTTCGGCTTCTTGTTTCCG
>CALBCO010000030.1 GCA_937927265.1 uncultured Verrucomicrobiae bacterium
GACAACGGGATTGCCTACCCACAGTTGGCTGCGGAGGGTATTGTGCAACTCAATCCGGAGGTGATCATTGATTTGGTCAGCAGCTTCGACGCCAGTCCCCGCTCGCCAGAAGCGATGCGGCGACAATGGGAACAGTTGCGAGTCGTCAGCGCCGTGCGCCAGAACCGAGTTCATGTCATCGCGGGCAGCCACGCGTTGCGTCCCGGCCCGCGTTACATCGAGTTTCTCGAACAATTGGCGCTGCTGCTGCATCCGGATGCCTTTTCTCCTGAGACGAACCATGAGTGAACCCGCGCTCGAAATTGAATCACTCTCGCTGGCCATTCGCGGGCAGGCGATTTTGCGCGATGTGTCGGCGCGGTTCGGAGTGGGCGAGACTTGGTCCATTATCGGGGCCAACGGGGCCGGTAAATCCACCCTGTTGAAATGCCTGATGCGCATTCAGAACGGCTGGACAGGCCGGGTGCGAGTGCACGGGCAGGAATTGGCATGCTTATCGCAACGAGAATTGGCCCGGCATCTGGCCTACGTCCCACAACCCGGCGGCGAGCAGCGGTTCCCTTTTACCGTGCGCGAGTTTGTGCGGATGGCCCGGTATCCGTGGGCTGGCCCGTTTGGTGCGGCGCAGCCGGGTGACTCCGAAGTCATCGCCCATGCCTTGCGTCTCGCCGAAGTTGAAGAGTTTGCGGAGCGATCGCTCGACACCCTGAGCGGCGGCGAACGGCAAAAGGTGTTTTTTGCTGCCGCCTTGGCACAGGGGGGCAATGTGTTGTTGTTGGACGAGCCGACGGCGTTTCTCGATTATCGGCATCAGGCGGAAGTGGCAAAAATCATTCACGCGTTACATCGGGAACGGGGCGCGACGATTGTGGTGGTTACGCATGATGTGAATGCGGCCATGTTGATGGGCGGGGCCGTGCTGGCGTTGCGCGACGGGGCGCTGGTGTGGAGCGGCCCGGCGCGCGCGCTGGCCTGCGAACAAACATTGGGTTTAATCTTTGGCGCGACATTCCGTCTGCTCGATGATCCGGTGACCGGCCTGCGCCTGGTGGCGCCTCAAGGAGCCGGGGAGTACCGATGAGACCGGCATTTTGGATTGGACTGTTTGCCGTTGGGTCACTGGCGACGGTTGTGATTGCGCCGTTCATCGGCGCCCATCCTGTCCCGCTCAGTGCTGTGTTGGAACCGGCGACTGGCGATGCGGCTACGATGATCTTCTGGAACATCCGTTTGCCGCGGGTTTGTCTGGCTTGGATTGCCGGTGCGGGACTGGCTGTTGGCGGGATGGCATTTCAAGCCTTGTTTCGGAATCCACTGGCCACCCCCTTCACGTTAGGTGTTTCCAGCGGCGCGTCGCTGGGCGCAGCGGTGGCAGTCCGGCTCGGCTGGGGGGCCGCTTGGCTGGGCGTTTCGGGCGTCAGCGTGGGGGCGATGGCCGGAGCGGTGCTAGCCATCGGCATCGTGTATGGCTTGACCCGGCTGCGGCGCGATTGCACGACCGGCACGATGCTGCTGGCTGGCGTGGCGGTCAATTTCTTTTTTTCCAGCTTGATTCTCTTGTTGCAGTACACCGCGAACTTTTACGACACCTTCCGCATTTTGCGCTGGCTGGTGGGCAGCCTGCAGATGGTTGGCTTCGATGCGCCGCTGCGCGTGGCGCCTTTCGTGGCTGGAGGGTGTCTATTGCTGGCGACGCTCATGGCGGAACTCAATCTGCTGAGCGTCGGCGAAGAGCTGGCGGCGAGCCGGGGGGTGGCGGTCGGGTGGATTAAATCCGTATTGTTCCTTGCGATTTCGGGGATGGTGGGGGTGATCGTTTCCGTCTGTGGCCCGGTAGGATTTGTCGGGCTGATGTGTCCGCACATCTGTCGGTTGATTGTCGGCCCCGACCATCGGCGGCTGTTGCCGGCCACGATTTTCTTTGGCGGGGCATTTCTGGTGGCCAGTGACACGGTGGCCCGCACCCTTTTTGCTCCCACCGAACTGCCGGTCGGCATTTTCACCAGTTTCTTTGGCGGACCGTTCTTTCTCTGGCTGCTGTTGCGGCCGCCGCAGTATGGCAAGATTAGCGCATGAGCAATCCCACCAGCAGGAACAGCCGGACCATGCGGCGGAAAACAATACTCAGTTGGAGTACCGGGAAGGACAGTGCATGGGCGCTCTATCAGTTGCAGCGGCGGGCCGATATTGAAGTAGTGGGGTTGTTTACTACGATCAATCAAACACATCAGCGCGTCAGCATGCACGGAACGGGGTTGGCCATGTTGCGGGAGCAGGCCAAGGCAACACGATTGCCGTTGCGCGAACTGCCACTGCCTGACCCATGCCCGATGACGGAATATGAAGTGCTCATGCGCAAGTTCGTCGAGGAGTGTCGGAGACAAGCGGTTCAGTGTGTTGCATTTGGGGATTTGTTTTTGGCGGATATCCGCGCTTACCGTGAACAACAACTAGCCGGCACAGATCTTCAACCATTGTTTCCGTTGTGGGGGATACCAACCCGCCGCTTGGCCGCGGAGATGATGAGCGCGGGACTCATGGCATGGGTGAGTTGCGTCGATACGACAAGGCTGAGCGCACGATTGGCGGGTTGTTGTTGGAACAAGGCCATGTTGCAGCGTTTACCCTCTGGATGTGATCCGTGCGGCGAGCACGGCGAGTTTCACACTGTCGTGAGTGCCGGGCCAATGTTTACGCGTTCCCGTTCCGATTCGCGTCGGGGAGATTGTGGCACGAGATCGTTGGGTGTTTGCCGACATTGTGGCAGAGACCTCCCTGCTTGCGCCTTGTGAACTGCCCACTCATGCTCCGCCGCACATTCACCCCTGAGACAGGACAGCAGACGGAAGTGTGATTGGATGGGCCGCCGCCCCTGCCACAGTTGACGGTGGGGCAATCCGCGCCGCATCGCTGGTGTTGTGGCGGGCAACGGTCGCTTTGCGCAGTTTCAGGGGGATGTGTGGTGGTTTGCAGATTCGGCGTTGGCTGAACTGTTGAGGATTCTGGTGGAATGGTTCGATGAGTCGCGGTTGTATTGCGGATTGACTGTGTTGCTGAAACACAAAGAGACAATCGGGAGACATGGGCTGGCACGCGCACCAAGGTGGGCGGGGTAATCCGATGCCGGAATCGTTGGCGTATATCGCTAGTCCCAACCTGAAATTCCCAAACTGATTTGGCACAAGTTGGTGCGGCAGACGGTTGCGTCTCCTTTGCCACCGGTTTGGCTCCGGACCGCTGAGAATGATCCCGCGCAGGTGTCAATAACTGCCGCGGCCGCCAACAATTCGATCAAGATGAAACCGAAGTTCGCTCCCCGCGCATCAACCCGGCAGATCCTTTCCAGTGGTCGTGATGGTCAGCTTGCCATGTTTGACACCTTTGGCCGCAATCAACTCATCGGCAAGTCTCTTGATCTCTGGTGCAGGACCGCGCACGGCCAGAATCTCCAAGCAGTTGTCGTGGTCGAGGTGGCAGTGCAATGTGGAGATGATCACGGCGCGGTGTTCGTGCTGCAAATCGGTGAGTAACTCCTGTAGATGATGCTTGTGGTGGTCATAGACCAGTGTGATGCTGCCAGCAATCTCGCCGGCCCCCATTTGTTGCCGGTGTTCGACCAGTTGGGCGCGGATCATGTCGGCAAGCGCCAGCGACCGATTGTCGTACCCTTTTTCCTGGCGCATTCGGTCCAACTCCCGGGCAAGTGCAGCCGGCAGGGAGACACTGAAACGGGTAACGGTTTGTTTCATGGTGCGGCGCAAACTACGAACCCTCACAAAGCCCGTCAAGCGGAGTTTTTATCGGGCCAGGGAAGGATTCCAGAGGTCACGGTGAGACACAGGCGCGTATGTGTCCGTCAGCCGCAATGTTTCGACATGTCCATCCACAAACGCATACACGGCGCGGTCGCCGTGCCGACGGGTGGCAACATCGGTGGCATCTGCAGGTGTGTTCCAGAAGGGAGCCATCACATGATCCACGCTGCCGGGAACTTCGGCGAGCAGGATTGTGGTCGCGGGACGAGGAATCTCGCTGAGCCGCAACCAGGTGGCGGGATTGCCCGTGTAGTCGTCGTTGGCGGGCGTCAGTTCAAAGTACACGTTCAAACCGTAGCTCCAGACACCGGCGACGGTTTTATTGGGGCAACGGTACACGCTGCCAAACAGGTTGGTCCAGCCGGCCGTGGGGGCGCCGAGATACGGCGCAATCACGCGGCTCCAAGGGAGTTGGCCGTGTATGAAGGCGGAATGCGAACTGCGTGGCAGAAATTCGTTGTAGTCGTTGGCATACATCTGAATGGCGAGCGCGATCTGGCGTAGTTAGCTGCTGCAGCGCCAGGCGCGCGCCTTGTCACGGGCGCGCGCCAGCGTTGGCAACAGCAGGCTCGCCAGCACACCGACGATGACAATCACCACGAGCAATTCCAGCAAAGTGAAACCGTGGTGACGCGGCGAAACGAGGCGATTCATGCGATTTCGTCGCGACGGGATGGCCGCTCGCAGGTCCATCTGGTCAGTGTTTTCGACGGCGCGCCGTCAGCGCGGTGATGCCAACGCCGAACAGCGTGAGCATCCCGGTCGTTGGTTCTGGAATGGCTTCCCATTGAATGGTAAACGGGTCGCTCATGATGCCGGTCGGGATCCCGCCGTCAACGACAAACGCTTCGTACGTGGCGAAGTATGTGCCGATGTCCGCCGGTGCCGTATAGGCAGGGTGGAACATACCGAGGTTCCACTGCAAGGTGTCGCTCGATCCGTCGGTGCCGAACATGGGCATCCAGGTGTCGGGGCTGGTCCGGTACGTGAACGCTTTGAGACCCGGTGTGGCGGACACTTGGCGAATCCAGATGCCCTGACCAAGCGGCAGCGGATCGCTCAGACCGTCCAGCACAAATCCGTATTGCCGGTTAAACGCAGCCCCGCCGGCACTCGGGGCGAGGTCCGCGAACCACGGATCGGTGTGGTCGAATTGGTCACCGGGATGGCTCAGTGTCAACGGTGTCAGTGTGGGTAGCATCGGCTCAATGTCCACCTCAATGTTGGTGGACAGGCCATCGTTCATATAATGGATTCCAATGTGGACCATCGGCCCCTGCATCGGAACGGTGGAGAGAATCGTGGCTTGGGCCGTGGCGCCGGCCAGAGCGAACACAGCGGCCAGTGTGACGATGACAATTTTGATCTTTATGTGGTTTTCAATCTCCTTTGTCGGCAAGGGCCTCGCCCCAGCCGGTCTGTTGAATGGGTTGAACCGCGACAACCACATGAGCTGTCGCGCCTTGACAAACGGTGGGTGGAACGCGCGGTTCAGGCGCGTGGCGGGGGAGTCAGAGGAGAGTGAATGAGGTTGTTGAAGAATAGCGGCAGAACGATCAGCAATTGGCATTGAAAGACCCGCGGATCAAACCTGTTCTCGGTCACAATCGCCGCCCAGACCGATTCCGTCGGGGTGGCCTTTTGTTTGCTGTGCTGGCTCGCGCGTTCTTCGGCTGTGGCCCGGGAGATGGATTTGCAGAGCGAACACGGGTTTTTGCCATCGAAGGTTCTGGTCACCCCGCGCGTCAGCCCGTCTTGTTGACTATAGACGACGAGCATGCGCATCCACGCGCCCACTTGGGGGGCGGCCCATTGCCCCCCCCGTCACGGTCAGGATCAGCAACGCACAACAGAAGCCCCGCGCCGAGCGGTTGCCTTTGATTGGTTGAAATATCCCAGCCACCCGGCGGGCAAATTACGCACCCGAGCTGATTTGTCAAATCGGTGCGCTTGGTCGCGGGGTTTGTTTTGACGCGCCGAAGTGCAGAAAGAAACTCATCGGCGGGAAAACCTTGAACAGCGGGTTGCCCCAATAGCACACCAGCCTGTTGGTGGTGCGTATCGGCGTTGTTCTGACCGATCGTTCATGCATGGGGAAGGCGCTGGTCTGCCGCGTCTCGCGGTTCCGCCGGGCCAACGCTTTTGGCGTCGGCGGCATCAACGGCACTGGCACTGGCGCGTGGAAAGACTGACACAATGACGCCGAGGAACCAAGCGATCTTAAAGTCCGCAGGTTCAAATCAATCCGCTGGATCAGGACGGCGTTTCAATGAGGTGTAGAGCACCGGCAACACGACCAACGTCAACAACGTGTTCGTGAGGATGCCGCCGATGACCACCGTCGCCAGCGGACGCTGCACTTCGCCGCCGATGCCCACGTTCACCGCCATCGGCATAAAACCGACCGCGGCCACCAGTGCGGTCATCAGCACCGGGCGCAGCCGCACCAGACAGCCTTGCCGGACCGCGTCAGGGAGTGACATGCCGGCGGCGAGTTCCTGACGGATGAAGGTGACGAGCACCAGCCCGTTCAGGATCGCCACGCCGCTCAACGCGACAAAGCCGATCCCGGCGCTCACGGTGAATGGCAGGTCGCGCAGCCACAAAGCCAGCACCCCGCCGACCGCGCCCAACGGAATGCCGGTCGCCACGATCAGCACGTCCCGCAACGATCCCAGACTGAAGAACAGCAGCACCCCGATCAACGCCAGCGCCAGCGGCACGACAAACAGCAGCCGGCGATTCGCGCGCTCCATGTTCTCGAATTGACCGCCCCATTCCAGCGTGTAGCCGGCCGGCAGCCGCGGCATCTTCGCTTTCGCCTCGGCCACGAAACTCGCCACGTCCCGTCCACGCACACCGCACTGCACGACGATGCGGCGCTTGCCCCATTCGCGATTGATCGTGGCCGGGCCTTCGGTTTCGACCAGCTTCGCGACGCGGCTCAACGGCAACACCGGCCCCGTTTCCGTCGGGATCAACGTCGCCGCCAGCGCGTCGGGATCGGTGCGTTGTTGATCCGGCAACCGCACCATCAACGGGAACCGCCGTTGCCCCTCGCGCACCTCGCCGACCGGCTTCGTGCCGACGGCCTCGACGACGTTGAGCACGTTCCGCGTGGGCACGCCGAACCGCGCCGTGGCCTCCGGGTCCACTTTTACTTGCAACAACGCCTGCCCGGTCAGTTGCTCGACCGACACCTCGCTCGCGCCCGGTATCGCCGCCAAGACCGCCTGCACTTCGCCGCCGAGCCGGCGCAAATCCTCGAGATCGTCGCCGTAAATCTTGATGCCGATGTCGCTGCGGATGCCGGCAATCAACTCGTTCATCCGCATCTCAATCGGCTGGCTGAACGCCGGGCGCATTCCCGGCACCTTCAGCAGCACGGCGCGTATTTTCTCGGTCAACTCGGCCTGTGTCCGCGCCTTCTTCCATTGGTCGCGCGGCTTCAGCGCGAGGAAAAAGTCCGCCAACTCCACGCCCATCGGGTCGGTGGCCACCTCCGCCGTCCCGAGCCGGGTCCAAATGTGTTTGATCTCATCCGGAAACTCCGCCCGCAACACTTTCTCAATCCGCGTGTTCTGCGCCACCGACTCGTCCACCGAGATGCCGGCCAACCGGACCGTCGTGCCGACAATCGCGCCCTCGCCGAGTTTGGGGAGAAACTCGCCGCCGATGCGCGTCGCCAACAGGCCGGTAGCCACCACCAGCGCCACCGCGCCGCCAACCACCAGTCGCCTCCGCCGCAACGCCCCATCCAACACGGGCCGGTAGAGCCGGTGCGCCTGCCGCACCAACCACGGATCGGCATACGCGTCGTGGGTAGGGCGCGACCGCCGGGCGCGCCGCATCCAACCGAAGAAGCGGCTGGCCCGGCGATCCGTCCCTACCTTGTCCGGCAAGAACAAACTCGCCAAGACCGGCATCAACGTCAGCGACAGAATCATTGAGCCGGCCAGCGCGAAAATCATCGTCAGCGCCATCGGGCGGAACAGTTTGCCCTCGATCCCTTCGAGGGTGAGCACCGGCAGAAACACAATCATGATGATCAACTCGCC
>CALBCO010000031.1 GCA_937927265.1 uncultured Verrucomicrobiae bacterium
GAAACTCCCCGCCGTCGCCGGTCCGTCAATTTGTCGTGACTCAATCGCCGGGCGTCCGTCGAGGGTCTGGCTTTCCTGCCCGGAATGCTCGCACAACATCCCGGCGGATGTCGAGATAATTATGAGATGGTTAGTAATTCATGGACGCGCTTCCGCAACTGGCTGAGCGGTATCCACACCACGTGCGGGTCGCGCAATTGCATCTGATCGCGCTCAGCCGGCGTGCGAACATTGAGCAGGATGACACCGGCTCGTTCGCGTCGAGCTTGGCTTTGACTTGTTGCGGCGTCAGCGAACGCGCAGGGCCGTCACGTTTGTTGCGCAGGATGTTCGCGGCATGGGCGATGGGGTCAACCGCGGTCGCATACGGCGGCGCATAGCCGAGATCGAGGTCCGGCAGTTGATCCATCGTCGCGCCAAACGCCAACGCGGTGGCCAGCACATCAATCCGCTTTACCGCGGCGCCGAAGCCATGGATGCCGCCGGCATCCTGTCCGAGTACCGGGGCCGCGCAGTCCACGACTTCTGGAAATCCTACCTCAACTACGACTGCGACCATGCCCTGTGCAACGGGCATCTGCTGCACGAACTGACCTTCCTGTGGGAGGAGCAGTCGCAGAAGTGGGCCAAGACGATGATCGACCACTTGCTGGCGATCAAGGAAGCGGATGTCGCCGCGCGTGGCGCGTTCGTGCGACTGATCGAGGGCGTGCCGCCCGTGACGCGCCACAACAAGACCTGGCGCAATCATGGCGGCGCGGTTGGCCGCGTCCTCGGCCCCGTGCCCGTCGCGCCTGACGGCTCGTTCCACGTTCAAGTGCCGCCCGACCGCTTTTTCCATCTGCAAGTGCTCGATGCCGACCGGCGCGTGGTCGGCAACGAACTGCTCTGGCAATACGTGCGGCCCGGTGAACAACGTGGTTGTCTCGGTTGCCATGAACGGCCTGAAACCGTGCTGCCGCGGCCGACGGCGTTCCCCCAAGCGGTCGGCTAACCGCCCATGGATTTGCGCCGGCTCGACCGCGATGACGAGTTCCTGTATCGCGCCAAGGCTTGGATGAAGAATCAACTCGACGACGAACGCGAAGAACGCCAGCGCACCGTCAATTCTCTCAACCTGCTCGGCCGCGAATGACATCGGGTTTTACCAGGCCCGGTCGGGGCCGCGCATGGTTTTCCGCCCTTGCCGGCCGCCATGGCGGGCGATGGCCAGTTTTGCTTCGATCCCGACCACTGGCAACGTGGAGGTGGAATAAATTCCGCGCGACTTTTCGCCGCCGCCGGTGTTGAATGGGTTGAGGATCGAATAAAGGCTGGGGCGCCGCGGGCCGATGCTCTCCGAGCGCGGCCCAGGGTGCCACGGTAACGGGGCGGCCCCGGCAGGGCGCGACCTCACCAACGAATAACGAGGAGACGACGATGAACAAGTGGATGCGAGTGGCAATGAGCGTGGCGATATGGGTGACAGCCCAACAGGCAAGGGCGGCGCAGTGGACGGCAATCCCGACCGCGCGCACCGATTATCAGATTTGGCGGGGCGAGGAACAGTTGTTCACCATCGAGACGAAAGTGATCGGCCCCGGCTGGGCGCAACCGGAGATGACCAAACTGTCGGCAGCCGACGGCCAGCGGCGCGTCTATGTGGAGACCATCGGGTTCAAGACGGGCCGCGGCGGCAAAGGCAAGGATGCGGCGGCCGATGTGAAATTGGATTTCCGTTACGAAGCAAGTCAGCCCAAGCCGAACACGTTGGCCATCGCCACCCGCACCAGCGCGAAGAGCGACGGAGAAGCGGTTGGCGTCGGGGTGATTGTGTCCACGACAGATTTCTTTGCCGGCGGGGAGGGCGTGGCGACGTTGGCCGATGGGAAGACGGCGACATTCACCATGCCGCTGGGCATGGGGCGACAGGGCAACGCGGTCACCAGCATCGTGCTGAAATCCAAGGAGGGCACGATGGTAAAGGCGACGATGTCGCGGCCGGTTAACGTCACGAGCGACCGGGGCGAGTTGCGGATTTGGGTGTGGACGGACAAGATCGCGGCCGGCAAGGAAGAAGCGACCACGGTATCGTTTGAGTTCCCGGAGGCGATCCAGTTTGAGGCGGCCAATCGGATTACTGATATGAAGGATTGGTTTGCGTTTGCGGCCCGGCAGGATTTCGCGCCTGGCAGCCCCATCGGCGCAGAGGCCTGGCTGGATGCGCCGGCCGGCAAGCATGGTTGGGTACAGTTGGATGGTCAGCATTTCGTGTTCGAGAAACAGAAAAAGCCGTTCAAGTTCTGGGGCACGAACATCGCGTTTTCGCGGATGGCGGTGCCGGCGCCGCTGGCGAAGGAATGGGCGGAGAAATTTGCCAAGTACGGCGTGAACATCGTGCGGATGCACAAATGGACCGGCCACAGCGGCTGGGACGGCGTGATGCGCGCCGATGATCCGATGGAGTTCGACGAGGAACGCACCCGGCTGTTTGACAACATCCACGCCGAGTTCAAGAAGCGGGGCATCTACCTCGGCTGGTCCACGATCTTTGCGTTGAAGGCCGACGAAAACATGGCCAAGTACATCCCGAACATGCCGGAAATCCGGGCGGCGATCCCGAAACGCGGCTCCGGGTTGTTCGTCAATTCGTTATATCCGTTGCAGAACTTCGCGACGGATATTCAGGATTATTTCATTGCGCTGACGGTCAAATGGCTCAACCGGACGAACACCGTGACCGGGTTGCGGTACGCAGACGATCCGGCGGTGGCGTACGTGGAGTTGCACAACGAGGCGGACATCTTCTTCCCCGGCACGGGCAAACTGCTGCAACTGTATCCGACCTACACCAAACAGATGAACGACCGGTTCGCGGCATGGCTGTCGAAGCGATACAGCGACGACGCGGCGTTGCGGGCGGCGTGGGGCAATGATCTGAAAAAGAACGAGAGCCTCGCGGTGAAAAACATCTTCCCGTTCCCGAACTACAACGGCGCGATGCCGGCTCCGCGGCGGGTGGTGGATAGCTACACGTTCCTCTACGAGTTCCAGAACGAATGGTACGACCGCTACATCGCGGCGATTCGGAAGACCGGGTACAAGGGCGCGATTGTCGGCGGATGCTGGCAGGCGGCCGACATGTACGGGCATCTGTTCAACATCGCCAGCGACCGGCGGGCGGGGTTCATTGACCGGCACAACTACGGCGGCGGCGAGATGCTGCATCGGCCCGGCAGCGGCTTGCTCAGCGCCGGGATGCAACAGGTGGGCGACCGGCCGTTTGGGTTGACCGAATGGGCGCCGGGCGCGATCTGGGGCGCGCAAGCCCAGCCGCTGATCGGGTTGGTCGGGCTGGGCGTGCAGGGCTGGGATTACTCGGCGCAGTTTGCCAGCGGCGCTTCGATTGTGCTGCCGGACAACGTCGGGAACATCAACGGCAACTTCGACGAGTTGCGGGCGACCGCGCAGCATCCGTTCATCGGCCGGTTGCTCTACAGCGATGCGCTTAAGGAAGGCGAGAACGTGGCCAGCCGGCGCATCAGTATGGATGAACTCTATGAAGGCAAAGTCGGTTTTCAGGAACGGTTCAGTCTGCTCGGCGGCGCGAACATCAAGTCGTTCGAGGGCAGCGTGCCCAACGAAGCGCTAGCGGCGGGCCGGGTGACGATTGATTTCGTGGACAAACCCGCCGACGTGAAAGTGGAGATGTCCAAGTTGACGCAGTATTGGGACAAAGAAGAGAAAGTTGTGCGCGCCAGCAACGGGCAGGTGGTGTGGGATTATTCCGGGCGCGGGTTTGTGACGGTGGACACGCCGGTCGGCGGCGCGGTGATCGGGTTCGGGAGCGGCCGGGAGCACAAGCTGTCGAACCTGACCATCCGCTACGAGAATCCGTTTGCGAACGTCTATGTGGTGGCGCAAAAACCCGGTCAGACCTTGGCCAACGCCGATCAAGCGATCATCCTGACGATGGCCCGCACGGCGAACAAGGGCGACGTGTATGAAGACACTAATTCGACGCCCTTGATAAAGGGCGGGGTGGAACGCAAAGGGCGCGCCGCCGAGCAAATGCGCGAGGAGTATCTGAAAAACCCGACACTCATCATCGAGCCGGTCAAGGCGACAATCACGCTGGCGGACAAGCGGCCGTTCCGCGTGTATGCGTTGGATCACGACGGCTGTCTGCCGTCAAAACCAGTGGAAGTGCCGGTGCGCAATGGCCAATTCACGCTCGACGGGACGAAGTATCAGACCCTCTACTACATGGTGGAGTTTGGCCGGTGAGTGGGACGATGGTTGATGATTGATGTGGCCGCGTTCGTCCCGGGCGCGCCGTGCGTGGTGTGCGAATAGAAGAAAACAAGCAATGAGACAATACGCAGTAGCATTGGCAGTGGGGATTTGCCTCGCCGGGTTTGGCGCAGCTCAAGCCGAGGAGATACGGGTGATTTGTCTGGGCGACCAGCGCGGACAGCCGCTGGAACGACTCGGGCAAGCCGTGACCAAAGACGCGCCGCACCGCTGGGTGGCTGGAGACTTTCGCAAGGACGGCCAGACGTTGGCTCAAGCAGAAGCTGCGCTCGACGCCAATGAGGCCGGGCTGAACGAGAGGTGGCGGACCGGCCAATGGAATGCCCTGTTGTTGCAACCGTCGGGAAAGTTGCCAGTCAGCGAAACCATTGCGGTATGCCGGCGGTTGATTGACCGGTTCTTCAAGGACTATCCGACCGGCCAGATTTACCTCTACGGCGCGTGGCCGGAGATGAACCGGTCGTTGTTGGCGCCCGTGACCGTGCCGCATCCGCTGCAACTGCCCCAAGACATGGCATTGTATCGGCAGGCGTTTGCGTTCGAGCGACAATGGTTGGCGCAAACGCCGGCCGGGATTAACCGCGCGGCGCAGGAGGCAGTTTTCACGGCGTTGCAGAAACAGTACCCCAAACTCTGGGAAGCGAAGCGGTTGCGACTGATTCCCGTGGGCGACGTGTTCTACGAAATGAGCAAACACATTGCGGGCGGTTGGTTGCCGGGCGTGGACAATATCACGCGTTGTTACGCGGATGAACGCACACTCCGTCCCGGCTTGCCGCAATATCTCGCCGACGTGGCGTTGTACGCCGCGGTGTTTGGCGGTCAAGGTGCATACGTGCACGAGCCGGTGGCGTTGGATGTGGAGTTCTACAATCGCTTGGCCGGCAAGGACGGTCTGCCGCTGTCGCGCGAGCAGGCGAAGATCATCGAGCAATGGGTGTGGCGGTACACGACGGCGCACCGGCTGATCAACAATCCGCGTAATCAGTTGCCCGACAACGTGCCGACGCGCGCGTGGCCGAGCATTGCCATTCGCCCCATGCTGGATGTGCCCCTGCGCGATACGGCAATCTGTCGCGGACCGGACGGGGCGTATTACCTGACCGGCACGTTGGGGCCAGACTTCGACAACTCGCGCGTCATCAAGCTCTGGAAGTCCACCAACCTCGTGAACTGGACGGAACTCGGTGTGGCGTGGGACTTGGATACGGACCCGATGAAAAACATTCGTGCCAGCACCGGTCAGCGGTATTGGCGGCGGCCACTCGGTGCGGGCCAAGCAGCCATGGCGCGCGGGATCGTCGCGCCCGAACTGCACTACATCAAAGGCAACTGGTACATCTGTTTTTCCATCAACAATCAAGGGTGTCATCTGCTGAAAAGCCAGACCGGCCAGCCGGCAGGCCCGTATGTGGACGTGGGCCAGATCACGATCGGCGGGGGCGATCCGAGCTTGTTCGAGGATGACGACGGGAAAGTCTATTTCCTGTTCGATGGCGGGTGGATGGCGCGGATGAAAGATGATTTGACCGGGCTGGCCGAGCGGCCACGATTGCTCCAACCGCAGCCGGCCTCGACGTTGCCGCGCGGGTACAATGCCGCGTTTGATCCGAACGAGCAGAGCGATCACCCCCGGCAGGTCGGCCAGCGGGGAGCGTTTTTGTTTAAGGCGCACGGCCGGTACTACCTGACGGCGGCCGATGATTGCACGCGGACCGGGTTCTCGGTGAACGACACGTTCATTGCGTACGCCGACAACATCTACGGCCCGTACTCACACCGGCATTACATGGTCGGGCACGGCGGCGGAGTGACGGTGTTTCAAGACACGGAGGGCGATTGGTGGACGACGTTTTACGGGGCGGACGACCGCGCGGCGTTTCGCGACCGGCCGTCCATTGTCCCATTGAAATGGATCACGTGGGATGACTGGGATTTGTATTTCCCGATCAACTCGGAAACGTTTCCGCGCCAGCCGCAACACGTGTTCACCGAGCGTGGGCCGTGGGCGGAGATGCGCCCGTTTCTCAACGTGGCCGGGCGCGACCTGCACCTGTTCAACGCGCCGAACGGCTACTACTACTTTTCCGGCTCGATGATTGGCCGCCCGGATGAATTGGTCATCTGGCGCTCCCGAGACCTGATCCATTGGGAAGAAATCCCGATCATGAAATACCAGGACCTAAAGTTCATTGACGCACTGAAACCGGTCCGGGAGTTCTACCGAGTGTTCTGGCACTGCCCGATGTACCGGCTGAAAGATAATTACTGGATTCGATTCGACATTTTCCTGCCGGAACGACCGTGGGGACCGTACCCGGCGGCATGGTTGCGGAGCACGAGCGGCCAGCCGGAGGGACCGTATGAGGTGTTCATGCACAACGACACCGGTTTGGTCAGCCCGGTGCAGGGCGCCGATGGTAAGTTTTACGTCTTCCGCGGCGTGCCGGGCGATTTGTGGTCGGCGGAGTTTACCGAGATCGGCGACCCGTTAGAACAGGACTTGAGCCAATACAAGTTTCAACGGGTCATCACCAGTCCGCCCAACATGAAATGCGTCACGGACGGGCCGGGCGGAGTGCTGCGCGTGGGTGGCAAATTCATCTATGTCGGTCCGCGCTGGGGCGGAGCGTTTTGGAGTCAGGAACTCGAGCGCAGCCGGTATCTGGGCACGTACGACATTCATTACCTGGTCGGGCTGAAGCCGACCGGGCCGTTTGGCCGTCCGCGGGTGATTCCGCACGGCAACATCGGGACGATTTTCCAGGATAAGAAAGGTTATTACTGGGCAGTGCAATTCGGCAACGAACACACCGGCCCGTGGTGGTCGCGTCCGGGCCTTGTGCCCCTGAAAGTCACCGAAACCGAAGATGATTTGCTCATCGAGCTGGCCGAAGACCTTGATGAGTATCAACGCGAGATCATCCGCGCCGGGAGATAAAACCATGAATCCATCAGCCATTGTTGAAAGTGGGCAGAACAGGATGAAACATGACATGAATCGGCGGAAGTTTTTAGAACAAGTGTTGCGCGGTGGCGTGGCGCTCGGATTGTCGCCGCTGCTGGCCTCGTGCGCCACGATGCGCCGCGGCGACTTGCGCGGCCGGCGGCCCAATATCGTCATGATCATGGTGGACGACATGGGCTACTCGGACATCGGCTGTTACGGCGCGGAGATTCGCACGCCGCACATTGACTGGCTGGCCGAGAACGGCGTGCGATTGACGCAGTTTTACGCCAATCCGGTGTGCACGCCCACGCGGGGGTCGTTGTTGACGGGCCGCTACGCGCACCAGGCCGGCGTGGCCACGAACAACACGTGGCCGTCGTACAATCCGAGTTTGACGGAAAAAGAGCATGAGCAAGTGTTGAAAACCCGTGGTAACAATTTTTGGCAGCACCACCAATTCCCGGCCTACAACGTCCTGCGCACGGACACCTGCACGACCATCGGCCACGTATTGCGCGCGGCGGGTTATCAGACCTTCCTGTCCGGCAAGTGGCATGTCGGCGACGAGAAACGGTTCTGGCCATGCCACCAGGGATTTGATCGGTCGTTCGTGATGATCTGGGGCGGCGGCGGACACTTCAAACCGCCGTGGTGTCCGTATGCGCTGGACGATCAACCGTTCACCGAGTTCCCGGACGATTTCTACACCACCGATTACTTTTTCAAGTACGGCATGGAGTTCATCGAACGGCGCGACCGCCACAAACCGTTTTTCCTCTATCTCTCGCCCTCCTCACCGCACGCGCCGTTCCAAGCATGGCCGGAGGACATCAAGAAATACGACGGCGTCTATGATGCCGGTTGGGACGAAATGCGACGGCAACGGTTGGCGAAACAGATCCGACTCGGCTTGTACCCGCCCGGCACGAAACTGCCGCCTCGCCACCCCGAACTGCACGCATGGGAGGACGAAAAGAACAAGGCCAAAGCCGCCGATGCGATGGAAGTGGTCGCGGCGATGATTGATCGAATTGACCAAAAGGTCGGCGAGCTGATTTCGTTCCTGCGCGCGCGGGGCGAGTTGGAGAACACAGTGATCATGTTCTTCAGCGACAACGGCGGCGTACCAGCATCGCTCGACCGCGAGGCGTTTCATCCGTGGGGCGAGGCGCGCAGCGTGCCGTGCACGAAGACGAAAGGTTGGACGCACGAAGGCGGTATCCGGTCGCCATTGGTTGTGACATGGCCGGGACACTTGCCCACGGGCGTGATCAACACTCGCTACGCGGGGCACGTGATGGACATCCTGCCGACGTGTCTCGCACTTGCCGGCGGCCAATATCCGCGCGATCGCGAGCCGTTGGAAGGCGCGAGCCTGCTGCCGGCGTTGGTCAACCCGCAGTATGCGGCGCCGCGAACGTTGTGCTGGGAATTCAGCGGCAGCGGCGCGATTCGCGACGGTGATTGGAAACTGGTGCGCGAGTTTGCCGACAACTATTTCGGGCGCGGCGACGCGAAGGAACGCATGGGCCGGTGGGAGTTATACAACGTCTGCACTGATCCCGGCGAGATCCACAACCTGATTGAGCAGTATCCGGCGAAGGCACGCGAGTTGGAGGCGAAGTACTTCGCCTGGGAACAACGGGTCGGCGTCGTGCCCTACGAAACGATCCTCAAATTACGGGCGGAGTTCCGCGCCGCCGGCAGCAAACCCTAACCCCGTGCTGCCTTTTTACAGGAGGACCAACGAAAAGGGAAATGGCGGCGGGCGTCAGGCGGATGAGCCTTGGGAGGTGCCGTTGCGAGTGGAGATTGCCGCGCCAGGGGGAATAGGCTACAACGCAAACCATGAAAATGATCTTTATCATGTCCGATTCGTACCGGCGCGATCATCTGGGGATTTACAATCGCGCCGTCCACACGCCGAACCTCGCCCGGCTGGCCGGCACGTCGTGCGTGTTCGATCAGGCGTACGTCGGGTCGTTCCCGACGGGACCGAATCGGCGCGACGTGATGCTGGGCGCGGGGCAAGCGCCCGGTTGCGCGTTCAATTCGTGGAAAAACCTCGAAGCCAACGAGACACCGTTCGCTCACCGGCTGACGTACGAGGCCGGCATCTGCACCCAGATGATTACCGACGTCGCCAACCAGGTCACGCGCGGCGCCAATCTGATGAAGGGGTTTCAGTATTACCTCGTCAACCGCGGCCAGGAAGGCGACGGCTATTGGTGCGCGCAAGACGTGGAAGTGGCCTGTCGGCTGTCAAACGAGATTGTCCGCTACAGCGCGGGCACGTACGGCAATATCCAGTTGAACCGCGCCCACCGGCGGATCGAGGACGATTATTTCGCGCCCAAAACATTCCGGCTGGCGAGCGAATGGCTGGAGCAAAATTGGAAACGAAAAGATTTCCTTCTCTGGGTCGAGACGTTCGACCCGCACGAACCGTGGGACCCGCCGCAATACTACATTGACCGGTATGACCCGGGTTACACGGGCCGGGTGATCGAGTTCCCGCCGTACGGGTACTACCGGAAGCTCGGCATTACTGACCGCGAAGTGCGGCACCTCCAGGCCCGGTATGCGGGGGAATGCACGATGGTGGACTATGCGGTGGGGCGGTTGCTGGCGACGTTGGAGAAACTCAGCATCTTCGATGACACGGCAATTATTTTCACCAGCGACCACGGCATCAATGCCGGCTTGCCCGGCGATGCCGGTCTGGTGGGCAAACCGTGGGTGATCGAGAAGGACAAACAGGCGTGGCTGGTCGGCGGTTCGTTTGAATTGAAGAACCCACAATGGTTGCCGATGCGGACGGGCACGATGCGGTTACCCTTGCTGATCAAACTGCCCCGGCAAACCCGCGCCAAACGAATCAACCGCATCGCCCAGCCGTGGGACATGGCGAGGACGATTTTGGAGATGTTCGGTCTGAAGATACAGGCCGAAATGCAGGGCGAATCGCTCTTGCCGGTCATGCGCGGCCAGCGCGTCAAACCGCGGCCGCTCGCCTTCAATGGGCATTACCTCGGCAAGACGCACTTGGCGCAGGCGATGAATGCCGACTGGATTTACAGTTGCTGGCCGACCGGCGAGGAACAACCGTGGCTGCTGGATTTGCGGCATGACCCGGCACAGTTGCACAACGTCGCCAGCAAACATCCCGAGATCTGCCGGCGATTGCACGACGCCGTGGCTCGATTCGACCCGCAACCGTTCCAAGGCGTGAACAACCCCTGGCGGTAAATTGGCCACTTTGCTGGCTTGGCGGGTGCATTGGCTACGATCATGCGCGACCGACGACATTTGCACTGCGGGTTTTTGGCTATTGTCTCGCGGCATAGTGGCCCAGAGTGAATCACTCAATCCACGAGAACCAGAAGCCGGCTTCGGTAAATCTCCCGATGTTCGAACGACGGGGTCACTGACGGGTGGCTAGGGAAAGAATTTGCTGCCGCAGACGCGCCGGCGACTGCCCGAAATAACGTTTGAAGGCCTTGGAGAGGGCAAAGGCGTCGGCGTACCCGGTGAGTTCGGCGATGTGGCCGAGGGTGAATTGCCTTTCCAACACATGGCCGCGCGCGGCTTCCATGCGCATCCGCAGGAGAATGCGATGGGGTGTCTCGCCGTAATGCGTTTGGCAAAGCCGGTGAAAATGCGGCGTCGAGACGCCGAGGGCGGCGGCCAGCCGGGGAATTGTCCATTTCGTTCCCAGGTTGGCGGCGACCCGCGCCCAAAGGTCGTGCAAGCTGCGCACCCACAATTCCCGGCCCCGGGCGAACTCCAATCGCCGGTCCAGAAAAACCGCCAACGCACCGGCGTAGTGCGCGCCGATCACCGCATGATCCGGATAGTGCGGGCCGTGCGCTTCATGGAACAACCCTTCGACACAGTGGAAAATGCGGTGCGCTTGCCCAGCCGGGATTTCCCGCGGCACGGTGCCGGTCAGATGTTCCCATCGGCCGGTGGGTTTCAGTGCGACGCGGAATCCCCGCCACGGCCGTTTCCCGCCGCGCCAATCCACTGTCAAACCGGCCGGCAGCAGCCACAGTTGGCCCGCCCGCAACGCGAATCGCGTCCCACCGGATTGGAGGATGCTGTGGCCCTGGGCCGTGTAGATCACCCAGTGATTTCGCAGCCGGTGTCGCTGGCGCCAGGCCGTGCGACTGTGCAGGAGGGCGACCTGAGTCACCTCACGGTCGCGGAGGATCTGCGCGCCGGCAAATCCAGCGGGTACAAGTTGCTCGGTCGGACCGGCAACAACCTGGCTTGGTTTCGCACGGGTCATCGGCAGAGGCAAGTTTTGGACATCTCCACGATACAGTCAACCATGTTCAATCTGAAGAGGGATTGGTGAGAATGAAGCCCATGACTATGACGCATTCGTCCATTGCTGATGTAATTTTGGATCTGGAAAACGAACATCTGCGCTTCGTCCTGCGGGCCGATGCCAGCAGCGCCATCACGGTCAAAGCCACAGGCATTGTCTGGCGGCAAGGGCCGGTTGCGATTCAGGAGGACGGCGATTTCGATCAACACCTCGGCTGGGTGCGCCGCGACCGGCCGAGTTTCACCCTTTATCCAGGCCGGTTCGCAGCGCGGCGCGAGGCTGACCTGATCCACTTCGAAATGACCAGCTCGCCCGGCGCGCGGCGGCGGGGATCGTTCTGTTGCCGCTACCGGCTCGATGGACCATGGCTCGAACTGGAGCTGACGCGCATTGACGACAGCCTCCCCAGCTTGGTGTTTCCGACGCCGTTCGAGAGCGACGCGCTGCTCGTGCCCTCGGCCGACACGATTTGGCGCGAACGCGCTCGCAACGATGTGTTCCGGGCAAGCAAATGGGAGTGGCATTTTTTCCGCAACCCGCATTGGAACATGCGTTGGTTTGGCGGGTTGCGCGGGCCGGCGGAGCGACACGGCTGGATCGCTATCGTGAGCGAGGGTTACGAGGATGCGGGCGTGCTGGCGAGCGGGGTGTTCGCCGCGCCGGTCTGGATGCGGTCGCTGGATACTTGGCAGACGCGGCGCAAAGTGCGGTATGGATTCACCACCAACGGATATGTCGGGCTGGCAAAGTTGTTCCGTGGCTGGGCACAGGAGTCGGGTTTATGGGGCGTGTCGTTGCGGGAGAAACTCGACGCGACTCCGAATCTGGCGTGCATGATCGGAGGCCGGAAAATCCGCATGACCTTGGCGTACCGCCGCGTGCCGCGCCGCTACGAAGACATCTGGGACAAGGTGCCCGCAGGGCTGCCGCCGGAAGGTGAACTGGTGGTGAACCTGGATTTCCGCGCCGCCAGGAGGTTAGCCGACTCCATCAAGGCCGCCGGTATGAAAAAAGGAGTGTTCAAATACGGCGGCTGGGGCAAAGGCGGGTATGACGAAAGGCATCCAGACATCTGGCCGCCGGAGGTCGCGCTCGGTTCGCTGGCGGAGTTCACCGCCTTGTGCCGAGAAGACCCACCCTATTTGACCTGCCTGCATGATAACTATTACGACGTGTATGAACAGTCACCTGGGTTTCCTGCAGGCACATGCAAGGATCCGGCAGGACATCCGATGCGTGTGGGCTACTGGCATGGCGGACAAGCGTACGCCGCCAACTCCCGCGAGATGTACCCGCACGCGGTGGCCAACGCCCGTCGCATGTGGGAGGCCGGCTGTCGCAGCCATTACTTTGACACGTTCGCGTTTCTCTCGCAGTCCTTTGAACCGGGTAACACACTGACCCGAACCGAAGACCGCGAGTGGAAAAACCGCATTTTTGACGCAAGTCAGGATTTGGGCTTGATCGTTGGCAGCGAGAGCGGCTGCGATTTCTATGTGGCCCACACACATTGGTCGCCGAAGGGAGTCTTCACGTTGGCCGGGGGACGGGTGCCGCTTTGGTCGCTGGTGTTCCACGACGCCCATCTGGGAATGCGGGGCGTCAACGCTGGCCCGCTGGATGATCCTGCGGCGCTGGCAACCAACACGCGGCGGCGCCTGCTCGAAAACATGTTACAGGGATTCGGCACGACATTTGTTTTCAACTCGTTTGCTGAATGGGAAGCCCAGAAAGAGTTGTTTGGCTCCACATTCTTCGCCGATCGGTGGCATGAAGAAGTGGCCTTGAGCGAAATGATTGACCACCAGATCCTCAGTGAGGACGGCGCGGTGCGGCGAACCGTCTTCGCCAATGGGCGAGCCATCACGGCGAATCTCGCCGACAGTCCGCGGGAGAGCCAAGCCGGCACGCTGGCCGCGCTCGAATATCGCCTCGATTAAATCGCTCACAATTCCCAATATGCCAATATGAAGGGCATGAGAGACCAAGACGATGAAACCCGATCTGTCAAAACCCAATATCCTGATCATTCTCGCGGATGATTTGGGGTATTCCGACCTCGGTTGTTACGGCGGGGAGATTGAAACGCCCAACCTCGACGCACTGGCGGCCGACGGGCTGCGGTTCACCCAGTTCTGCAACACGCCGCGGTGCAGTCCGTCCCGCGCCAGCCTGCTGACCGGGCTGGCGCCGCATCAGTGTGGCATCGGCGTGCTCACGGGCCGGTTCGGCGAGGGCGATTACGAAGGGAACCTGAACCGCCGTTGTGTCACGATGGCCGAAGTGCTCGGCGCGGCAGGCTACCGGTGTTACATGACCGGCAAATGGCACCTCACCGATCACGATTGTTTCGATGCGCCCAACGGGTCGTGGCCGACCGAACGCGGATTTCATCATCACTACGGCTCGCTCGGCGGCGCGGACTCGTATTATTGGCCGAAGTTTTTCTATCGCGACCAGCAGCGACTCACCGTGGCGGCAACCGAAGATTTTTATTACACCGACGCCATCAGCGACGAGACCGTCCGGTTTCTCCACCGCCACGCGGTGGAACATCGCGGCACGCCGTTCTTTCAATACGTCGCATACACCGCGCCGCACTGGCCGTTGCACGCCCGCCCCGAAGACATCGCCAAATACGCCGGACGGTTCGACTGCGGGTGGGACCGGTTGCGCGCGGAACGGCTCGCACGGATGATCCAACTCGGTGTTGTCGCGCCCCACTGCCAACTCTCGACGCGCGACCCGGCCGTGCCGGCGTGGGACAACGTGTCCGCTGACGAGAAAGTCTGGCAAGCACGGCGGATGGAAGTGTATGCCGCCCAAGTTGATTGTATGGATCAAGGCATCGGCCGGATCGTGCGCGCGCTGAAGGAAACCGGTCAATGGGACAACACATTACTGATGTTTCTCTCCGACAACGGCGCCTGCGCCGAAGAACCACCCCCGAACGCCAGCGCCGGCCGTTGGCAACAGGCGTTCACCCGCGCGGGCGCGCCGGTGCGGTTTGGCAATGATCCCGCGATTCGGCCCGGCCCTGAGGACACGTTCCAGTATTACGGCGTGCCGTGGGCCAATGTCTCGAACACACCGTTCCGCATGTACAAGCACTGGACCTACCGGGGCGGCATCGCCACGCCGTTCATCGTGCACTGGCCAGCCGGAGTGGCGGCACGGGGCGAACTGCGGTCCCAGCACGCCAGCTTGCCGGACATCATGGCCACGGTACTCGACATCACCAAGGCCGCGTACCCTACCGGGATTGCCCGTGGCGAGGGCACAAGTCTGCTCCCCGCCTTCCGCAACCAGCCGTTGCCGGAGCGATTGATGTTTTGGGAACACGAAGGCAACGCCGCTGTCCGCGATGGCAATTGGAAACTCGTGCTCAACTTCGGCGCGTCACCCACCGGCAAACGTTACGAAAGCGCCGAACGCGGCGACTGGGAGCTGTACAACACCGCCGCCGATCCCGCCGAACTGCGCAACATTGCCTCCCAGCATCCCGACCGCGTGCAACAAATGAAAGCCGCGTGGGAACAGTGGGCGCAACGCGTCGGCGTCATCCCGCGCGAGCAATGGCTGGCGGCCCACCGGCGAAATCAGGAAAAAGGCACAACAAACGGAGCGTCCAAACAGGCAAGTCAACGAGGAAAAGTGTCGCGATGATTACATCTCGTCAAAAGAAGACGGCAGGCGCAGTCATCGTGGTTCGGTTTGGCGTGGTGTTACTGGGTTTGTTCCTGCCATTGGCGGCGGCTGTCGCGGCGGGAAGCGCGCCGCGGCCCAACGTGATCTTGGCCATGACCGACGACCAAGGGTGGGGCGAGGTTTCCGACAACGGTCATCCGCATCTGAAAACACCCAACCTCGATGCGATGGCGGCAAACGGGTTGCGGTTCGACCGGTTCTATGCGGCTGCGCCCGTTTGCACGCCCACGCGCGCCAGTTTCCTCACCGGCCGTCATCCGCAGCGTTGTGGCATCGGCGGCGTTGGCCAACCGTTGCCCCGGCAGGAGCGGACCGTCGGCGATCTCGCCAAGGCGGCTGGGTACCGCACCGCATTTTTCGGCAAGTGGCATCTCAACGGCGTCGGTGGCCCCGGCAAACCGATTGCGGCCGATGACCCGCTCAGCCCCGGTCAATTCGGATTTGATCATTGGCTGGCCAACAGCAACTACTATGACCTCGACAAGGAACTAGGCAGCCCGCACGGCATCGTGCCCAACAAAGGCGATTCCTCGGATGTGCTCGCCGCTCATGCGACGGAGTTCATCAAAAAATGCGTCGCCGCCCAGCAACCTTTCTTTGTGGTCGTCTGGTATCCGTCACCCCATGGGGGTTACTTCGCCTTGCCGGCCGATGTGCAACCGTATGCGGCGCTGGTGAAAAACAAAACCATCTCCGAGAAGGAAGCCCACGGTTACGGTGAAATTGCCGGGGTGGATCGCAGCGTCGGCGCGTTGCGCCAAACCCTGCGCGAACTGAATGTCGCGGAGAACACGCTGTTCTTCTTTTGCAGTGACAATGGCGGCGCCCTCCGCAATGAAAAGGAAGGCTTCCGCTGGAGCGTCGGCGGGCTGCGGGGGAACAAGGGTACGCTTTGGGAAGGCGGGGTGCGCGTTCCCGGAATCCTCGAATGGCCGGCCGCCATCCCCGCACCGCGAACCACCCGGGTGGTCGCCTCCACCAGTGATCTTTATCCGACTCTCACCGACCTGTTTGGTCTCGACCTCCCCGATAAACCCAAACCGTTGGATGGCCTCAGCCTGATGCCCTTGGTTGCCGGGAATATGGAGCAGCGTCCGCAACCACTGGCGTTCACTTCCAAGTGGCGATCTGATCTGGCCGAATCGGAGGTGCTCACCGATACTCTGCTCGACTATCCGTGGAAATACGGGCGGGCCAAGGATGGTCAAGAATACCTCTTCAATCTCGAAGAGGATCCGGGCGAAAGCCGCGATCTGGCCGCCGCCCATCCCGAACGTGTGCGTCAGATGCGCGAACTTCACGCCAAATGGAAAGAGTCGGTCGAGAACAGCGCGCGCGGGAAGGATTACAAGTGAACCATGAACCTCTTCGTACTGGCGGCTTTGCCGGGTTAGGCTCTTTCCGCGTGCGATATGACAACCAAGCGTAGATTTGGCCGGCAGGTAGGGACGCCACGCCGTGGCGTCCGC
>CALBCO010000032.1 GCA_937927265.1 uncultured Verrucomicrobiae bacterium
CCTCTTCCAGCGTGACCAGAATATCGCCCTCGATGTCCGCGCCGCGGGCCGGTGCAGCGGATTCCTCTGCTCCGGCAAACTCCGTTTCCCAACCGGCAAACGGGCTGGCCGGCCGACCAAACGGACTGCGTCCGCCGCCAAAGAATTGCTCGAAGAAATCGCTGAAGCCGGTGCCGCCAAAGTGGAATTCAAACTCTTGCGCTTCACCGGGCGCGCCGCGATGCACCCGGTAGGATTCCCAACCGGGAGGCGCGCCTTGATACTGTTGCCAGCCGGCGCCGAGTTGGTCGTACTTCTTGCGTTTCTCCGGGTCGCCGAGCACTTCGTAGGCTTCGTTGATTTCCTTGAACTTCTCCTCCGCGGCTCTCTTGTCGCCCCGCGCCTTGTCCGGGTGATACTGCATCGCCAGCTTGCGGAAAGCGCGTTTGATCTCCTCCGCCGAGGCGTCCTTCGAGACACCCAGCGTCGCGTAATAATCTTTGAAATCCACTGGCATGAATCACCTGCGAAACATTGGAATTTGTTCCAGAGCGTTCAGAATAAACTGCACACCCACAGCGGCCAACAACAACCCCATCAGCCGCGTCACCAATTTCATCGCCAACGGACTAAGTTGTTTCGCGCCCCGCGCCGCCAGCGCCAGAATCCCAAAACTCACTGCGCCCACCAAGCCGATGCAGACAAACAAAGCCGCTACTTGCTCCACACCCTTGGCTTGATTCAACAAAATCAACGCCGTCGAAATCGCGCCCGGTCCCGCCAAGATCGGCACGGCCAATGGTGTGAGGGCAATGTCGTCTTTTGCGGTCCCCTGCTCCAGTTCCTCGTCGGTCTGCCGGGCCGGCGAGAGCCGCGCTTGCAACATATCCAGCGCGATCCGCAGCAACAGCAAGCTGCCGGCAATCTGAAACGCCGGCAGCGTAATGCCCAGAAACTTGAAAATCCACCGTCCCGCGGCCGCGAAGACCACCAACACTCCCACCGCCACCAGACACGCCAGCCGCGCCATGCGCAGCCTGGCTGCCACTGTGTCACGCGGCGTCATGGCCAAAAACGCCGGCACTGCCGCAACCGGATCAACGATCACGAACAGCGAGCTGAACGCCAACAAACTGTATTCAACCAATGTCATCTTGCCACCGACACTCTACCACCTCAGACAAGTATCCAGCGCACCGCGCGACCGCGCCAGAACGGCAAAACTGATCGGCTCACAACGGGTGGAATCCGCGCGCCGCGCGCCAGGCGGGTACCACGCCGCGTGGCAACACCGATTGAATCATCATCATCTCGCCGATGTTCTCCGGTGTGATCAAACCCACGATTCGCCCGAACCGATCCACCGCCGCCAAGGCCGGACATTCGCACTCCTGCATCCCGCGAAACGCTTCCTCAAACGGCGCATGCATCGAAACGCGTGGAATGTTCGTCCGCATCACTTCCACCACGGGCACGTCCGGACCGCTGCGCCGGTACGCCTTGATCATGTCGTCGCGCGTCAGCAAGCCCAGCAACTCGTCATCCGCTGACACCACCGGGAACTCGTGTTGGGACGTTCGCAACAGTGCATCCACCGCGTCGGCCAACGTGGCGTGTTCGTCGAGCGTCACGAACTGCGTCACCATCGCGTCGGCCACGCGCAAGCCGCCGGTCAGGTCTTTGATTTGCGCCGCCGCCGCTTCCTGTTGCGCGCCGAGATAGACGAACAAGGCGATGAACAACAACATCGGATTCCAGAACAAACCAGCAAACCCAAACAGAAATGCCAGCCCTTGTCCGACACTGGCCGCGATGTTGGTGGCCCGGCTATACGACATCCGCATCGCCAACAACGAACGCAACACGCGCCCGCCGTCCATCGGGAAAGCGGGGATCAGATTGAACAACACCAGCATGATGTTGATGGAGGCGAGTTTGGTCAGCAACTGGACGCCCGGCTCGTTGAGTCGTCCGAAATCCTCCAGCCCGGTGCGGCCGCCGAGATAGATGATCAACATCGTCGCAATGACGACATTCACCAATGGCCCGGCAATCGCGACAATCAACTCCTGCCACGGCTGATCCGGCATCCGTTGCAACCGCGCCACACCGCCGATGGGCAGCAACGTGATGTCCGGCGTCCGAATCCCGAACTGCCGGGCCGCCAGCGCGTGACCGAACTCGTGCAACAACACGCACCCGAACAACGCCAGCAGGAATGTCACGCCTTGGACTGCAGCCGCTGGGCCGCCGAGGCTGTAGTAGCCGAACCCGATCCACGCCAGAAACAGCAGAAACGTGATGTGCAATCGGACATCAATGCCGGCCACACGGGCAATTTTGACAGACCATCTCATGGGGTTGTTCCTTTCGGGAATAGCGGGGCTGATGTGTTGTCATGCCTTCCCTGTTTATCCAAAGCGCCGCTGGCGCGGCGCACTCCAAAAGCTATCGCCCCTGCCGGGCAGCCCTCGTACTGCGCGCCAGCGTCTTGGAGTGCGGCGTGACAGCGCCGCTTTCCATCGGTTATTTTCCACTTGCCGGTTCCCCCGCGGCCAGACAGGCTAGGCGCATGGCCGAGTTTCCCATGCCCTGGCCGCACGCGCCAACACATCAACTTACCGAGGCAGGCGTGTATTTCGTCACCGCCGGTACCTACCGCAAAGCCCATCACTTCCGCGGCTCGCACCGGCTGGCCGTGCTCCAACGCGGTCTGCTCAAGCTCACTGCGGCATATGGTTGGCAACTGGAAGCCTGGGCGGTGTTTTCCAATCATTACCATTTTGTGGCTCACTCGCCGTCGAACAGCGAATCGGCCGCGAGTCTTGTCCAGATGCTGGGCGAACTCCACGCCAAGAGCGCCGCGTGGATCAACCGGCTGGATCACGCGCCCGGCCGCCAAGTCTGGCATAACTATTGGGAGACGCGGTTGACATTCGAGCGCTCGTACTTGGCGCGATTGAATTACGTTCATCAGAACCCGGTGAAACATGGTTTGGTGCCGGTAGCCAGCCAATATCCGTGGTGCTCGGCAGCATGGTTTGAACGTACGGCGTCTCCTGCGCAAGTGAAGAGTATTTAGCGGTTCAAGATTGATCGGATGCAAGTGCGGGACGAGTATGAACCGGTTGGCGAATGGTAAGGTGCGGGACAGATCCAAAGCGCCGCTGGCGCGGCGCGCTCCAAAAGCTGTCGCCCCTGCCGGGCAGCCCTCGCGCCACGCGCCAGCGTCTTGGAGTGCGGCGCGCCAGCGCCGCTTTGCTTGAGTGACGTCATTCACGGCACAATACTCCCAGGCTCTTGATGAGTTTGCTTTTTGGCGCTTTGACCAAGTCGGACGGGAAGGTGCGAGTGACACGCCGGCGTACGGCGACCGGCAGTTCGTTCACAATCGCGCGGTTGATCTCTTTGTGGGCCACCAGCCAGATCGGGTCACCGTCGGCACTCGATGCGATGTGGCGAAGGTGGCCGGCGATCTTCTTCACGAGCCGCCGTTTGAGTTCCACGCGCAGATTGTGATCGTCGGCCACGGGTGCGCCCCATTGTTTCTGCGTTGGTTTGGCCCGTTGGCCGGCCATGTCGCGCACCGCGTCCACCAGCCGCCGATGCGCCTCCTCCAATTGGATGCTCGCCAGCTCGGTCAGATGCGGCGTGCCGCGGGGCGTTTGTTCCAGCCGGTAGGCTTTGAACAGTCCGAGATCGGTCACAATGACAAGCGTTGAGTTCATTTCGTCAGCGCCTCCTTCAATCCGTCGTCCACGGTTGCAACGGGGATGAGTTTGAGTTTCTTCCGAATGTCGGCCGGGATGTCCGGGAGGTCTTTTTCATTGAGTTTGGGGATGATGACGGTTTTGATGCCGGCCCGCAGGGCGGCGAGTGATTTTTCTTTCAAACCGCCGATCGGCAACACAAGGCCGCGGAGGGTGATTTCGCCGGTCATCGCCACGTCCGGGCGTACCGGTCGGTTGGTGAAGAGCGACGCAAGCGCCGTGAACATCGCCACGCCGGCCGACGGACCGTCTTTCGGCACGGCACCGGCGGGGACGTGGATGTGAATGTCGGTGTTTTTGAACGCGTCGCCAGCGATGCCGAGCGTTTTGCTGCGGGCTTTCACGAGGCTGAGGGCGGCTTGGGCGCTTTCTTTCATCACGTCGCCGATCTGGCCGGTGAGCAGGATGTTGCCTTTGCCGGGGTAGCGAATTGCTTCGACGTGCAAAATGTCGCCGCCGGTCGGCGTCCAAGCCAAACCGGTCACGACGCCGGGTTTGGCCGAGGCGAGTTTGGTTTCGCGGATGTATTTCGGCGGACCGAGGATGGTTTCGACAACCTTGGGCGTGATAGTCAATCCGGTGATTTCCTGGCGGGCGACGCGGGCGGCGACGTGCCGGCAAACGGCGGCGATCTGGCGTTCGAGTTCGCGCACGCCGGCTTCGCGAGTGTAATCGTCCATGACCCGCCGCAGGGCTAATAATTCAAACTTGCAGTGGCCGTTTTTGAGGCCGTGTTCTTTGAGCTGGCGTTTGACGAGGTAACGCCGGGCGATTTCGAGTTTCTCGCGGTCGGTGTAGCCGGGCAGTTCGATGACTTCCATGCGATCGCGCAGCGCGGGCGGCACGGTGTCCATCACATTGGCCGTGCAGATGAACATGACCTGCGAGAGGTCAAACGGCACGTCGAGATAATGGTCGTTGAAGGCGTGGTTCTGACGCGGGTCGAGCACTTCCAACAACGCGCTGGCCGGGTCGCCGCGGAAGTCCGCGCCGACCTTGTCAATTTCGTCGAGCATCAACACGGGGTTGCGCGAGCCGCAGCGGCGGATTTCCTGGATGATGCGGCCGGGCATCGAGCCGATGTAGGTGCGCCGGTGACCGCGGATTTCCGCCTCGTCGTGAACGCCGCCGAGGCTCAGGCGGGCAAACTTGCGTCCCAGCGCGTCGGCGATGGATTGGCCGAGCGAGGTTTTGCCCACGCCGGGCGGGCCGAGGAAACAAAGGATCGGGCCGTGGCCGGTCGGGTTGAGTTTGCGAACGGCGAGATATTCGATGAGGCGGCGTTTGACTTTTTCGAGGTTGTAGTGGTCGCGGTCGAGCGTCTTTTGTGCGCGGTCGAGGTCGAGGTTGTCGGTGGTGAGTTTGTTCCACGGCAGTTCGGCGATGGTCTCGACGTAGCTGACAATGACCGCGTATTCCGGGCTGGCTGGGTGGAGCTGGCTGAGGCGGCGCAGTTCGCGCTCGGCCTGTTCCATGACGGTAGCGGGGGGCGCGGCTTCTTCGAGCCGTTTGCGGAGGTTGGCGACTTGTTCTTCGACGCCGCCTTCAGCTTCGCCGAGTTCTTTTTGGATGGCGCGGAGTTGTTCGCGGAGGACGGCCTTGCGTTGCTGGTCGGAGAACGACGAGGAGACGTCTTTCTGAATCTTGTGTTGGAGTTGGGCGATTTCGAGTTGGCCGGTGACGGCGCGATGGACGGCGCGGACGCGGGCCGCGATGTCGCGTTCTTCGAGCAGTTTTTGTTTTTCGGCCACGCTGAGGTTGAGGCTGCCGGCGATGAAGTCGGCTAGTTGACCGGGGTCTTCGATGTTGAGCAGCACCATCTTGACCGGTTCGGATTCTTCGGCGGTGAGTTCGACGAGTTTGATGGCCGAGTCGCGCAGTCCCTGGACGGTGGCGGCGAACTCTTTTTCGCCGGGCAGCGGGGCGACAGGCGCGAGGCGTTCGACCTCAGCGCGGATGAACGGGTGGGCGAGCAGAACTTTGCGGATGGCGATGCGTTCGAGGGCTTGGACGACGACGACGATTTGGTTTTCGGCAGGCCGGAACAGTTTCAGAACCGTTGCCGCGACGCCAACCTGATAGAGATCGTCGGGTTTGGGATCGTCGGTGGCCGGGTCTTTCTGGGCGAAGACGCCGATGATTTTGCTGTGGGGCAGGGTTTCTTCGAGGAGCTGCCGCGAGCCGGGCCGGCCGACTTGCAGCGGGGTAACCATGCCAGGAAACAGAACGGTGTTGCGGATGGGAAGAATCGGCAGCGTATCTGGGATGGGCGGCGTTTCTTTTTGTTCGGGAGCACCCGGCACCGTCGGCGCGGCGACCGGAGCAGCAGCCGGGGTGTCGGTGGCAACGAGGCGCGGAAAAAATACTTGCGATTTCACGATGCCTCCTCGGAGATGGGCGTGACGTTGATGATCTGGCGTTCGAGCGGCAGCGTGATCCACAACAATCCTTCCCGGTACTGGGCGGTCACGCGCTCAGGATCCACCGGTTCGGGCAACTCCAACACGCGTTCAAATGGTCCATAATCAATTTCCATCGCCAGCGTTTGCCGGGGCGCGTCGGCGGGGCAGCCCGGTTCTGGAGGCGGGCGCACGCCCGCGAGATAGAGGCGACGCGATTCCGCTTTCACGGATATGGCCTTCTTGTCCACACCGGCGATGTCCACGCAGATGACGAACCGGTCGGCAAGCCGGTAGGCATTCAGAGGGGGTTGCCACTGGTTGGTGGCGCCGGTGAAACCGAACGCCTGACGGCGCAGCTCGTCCATCCACCGGCTCATTTCTTTGTGCAAGCGGTCCATTTCGCTCATCGCACACCTTCCTTTCGCACGGGCCGTGCGCTCCCAAATAATAATTTCATTTGCAACGGAGCACAACAAAGAGGCTGGTGTCTTGCCGTTTGACCAGCAACAACGCGGATTCTTTCGACTTGGCCAATGCCTCGCGCAACTCGCTAACCGACGTGACGGCTTGTCGGTTGGCTTCCACGATCAAGTCGCCGCGTTGCAGATTGGCGGCACCGGCCGGGCCGGCGGGGTCAACGTCGGTGATCACGACGCCCTTTTCTTGTTTGTAGCCGAACTCCTCCGCCAACTCCGGTGTGAGCGGTTGGACCGACAGACCAAAGTCGCCAAGGCTGCCGCCTTTGTCGGATCCCGCTGCGGCGAATTGGTCGGGTGTGAGTTTGCCGATGGTGACGGTGACGGCGCGTTCTTTGCCGTCGCGGATGAGCGTTACGTCCGCTTTCGTGCCGGGCGCGGTGGCGGCGACAGCGTTGCGTAATTCGCGAGTGTCGGCCATGGTCTTGCCGCGATATTTGATGATCACGTCACCGGCTTTG
>CALBCO010000033.1 GCA_937927265.1 uncultured Verrucomicrobiae bacterium
GTGAACATGCAGGCCGAGCTTGATTTGGTTTGCCTTCGGAGCCGAGACCTGTTCCCCTCGGCTTTGGGAATTGTTCGATGTAGTGTTCATAGGTCGGGTGTAGCGCACTCCCCGCTCACCCGACCATCACCATGTCATCTATAGGCTGATCGGAAAAGCCGTGCCGTCGCACCGCACTCCAAGACGCTGGCATGCCGGAGATCAACCTTGCTGGTGGACCGAACGGTTTTGGAGTGCGCCGCATCAGTGGCGCTTTGGATGGCGGTGGGTGGCGGGCGTGAGGCGAGTCGAAAGACCATCGCGCCCCATCCATTCAGGTATTCCTCGTGCTCATGATTTAGGATTGAGGGAGGTCTGGGAGGCAACGTTTCCGCCTTTACTTTTTTGCGACGGTGGCTAAACTTCCCTCAATAAGGAGGTCGTAGATGAACAAGGGGGACGTGAACATAGCCGTGGGTTTACCCGCTGCTGGCAACACAACGGCGTTGGCGTCGCTCGACAAGCCAGCTTACCGCGAACAGGTGGATTCCCAACTGACCGAAGCACGCGAACAATTGCTCGCCCTGCGACGGCAACAGGAAGAACTCGAACGCCAGAAGAGCGAACTCGAAGAACTCCGCCGTAAACAAGACGAATACAGCCGCGGCAGGGCAGAGATGATTGACCAACTCACCCGAGGATTGGTCACGTTGGACCGCGAACAGATCCGCGCCCGGCGGGAGGCCGAGTTGTGCGGCCAGACGTGCGCAGCGTTTCGTGATTACTTGGAACAGCTCCAAGCCATCAACGACGCGGATTGGCGCAGCGACAACCTCCGCGCCGAACTTACCCGCGCGCTGGGCGTGATCGAAAACGCGCGGCTCGAATTCAATCGCGCGCGCACCAAACTTGAGTGTCTTGATCCCACCGCGACGGATCCGGCAGCCGCGGCGTCAGTCGAATCCGCGCTGGTGAGCCGGGAGGAGTTGCTCCGGTATTTGTGCCTCGGCGCGGTGGCTACCGCGCCGCTCATGTTGGCAGGCACGATTTGGTTGATTGTGATTTTGGTTGCCCGGTAGGTGCGGCATGGCTTGGAGGAAACAATCCTCGCCGGTGGACCGGTCCGTTCGGGATTTGGAACGACAACTCGCCGCCGTTCAACGCCAGATCCGCACGCTGACGCTGGCTACAACCACTCATCGTTCGACGGCGTTACCATCGTGGACCGGAAAGATTCGGCATGGGCTCAATCAGCTTCTCAGTTCGGCTGGCCCGACGGCGACTCGGTCGCCGGATCGCGTGGTGGATGCGGCGGATCAGGCTCTCCACGACTGGGAGAGCGAGCCGATTGCGTTCGCCATGAAGCACGAACCGGATTTGTTCACCAGCGCCACGCCGCCACCGGATAAACTGGTTCACTACCTCAGCGCCGGCAGCATCAAGACCTATCATCCGGCAAAACGCGGTCAGCGGGAAATGCGGAATCGTTTTTTGATGTGGGTCGGCTTATCGTGCTTGGCGCTATGGCTGATCTACGTCGTCGTTCGGTAGTCGTGCCCACCGGGCTTGGTTGGTTGCAGGTGGAGTTCACAACAAAAGGTATCGTAGCTTTGCGATTAGGGAAGAGGAGGGCTGTTCACGGCGACTCCTCCACTGAAAGCTTACCGTACGATCTCGGCCAACAACTTCAACGCTATGCGCTCGGTGAGCCAATAAAGTTTCGCGTGCGGTTCGACCTTGCCGGCGCGACGCCATTCCAGCAACGGGTTTGGCGTGTGTTACAGACGATTCCCTATGGTGAGACTCGGTCGTATGGGTGGGTGGCGCGACGGATCGGGCAACCTCGTGCTGCCCGCGCCGTTGGTGCGGCCTGCCGAGCGAACCCAATGCCGATCATTATTCCATGTCACCGGGTGGTCGCTCGTGATGGTTCGCTGGGTGGGTTTAGTGGCGGACTACGGTGGAAGAAACGGTTGCTGGCGTTGGAACAGCGCCGTTGAACGACTTGCACGGGCGCGTTGAAACAGGGAAACTTTGGGTATGGCTGTCATTACATTGACTACCGATTTTGGAAATGCCAACTGGTTTGTTGGCAGCATGAAGGGCGTCATCCTGGGACTGACGCCGCAGGTCAGCATTGTGGACATCTCGCATGAGGTACCGCCGGGCGACGTTCGTGCGGCGGCGTTTACGTTGTTGGCGAGTTACCGATGTTTTCCCCGGCTGACCGTGCATGTGGTCGTGGTTGACCCCGGCGTGGGCAGCAGCCGGCCGGCGATTGCCGTGCGGACAGCGGATTATCATTTTGTCGGCCCTGACAATGGTGTGCTTTTGTGGGCGGTGGCACGCGAGAAAGTGCTGGAGGTACGCCGTTTGGAAAACACAGAGATGTTCCGACAGCCCGTGAGTGCCACGTTTCACGGGCGGGATGTGTTCGCGCCGGTGGCGGCGCGGTTGGCAGGCGGTTTGTTGCTCGATGCGCTTGGCCCGACGGTGAAAGAATATCAGCGCCTGGAGTGGCCCATTCCCCAACAAACCACGGCGGGAGTGACTGGCCAAGTGCTGTCTGTGGACCGGTTTGGCAACGCGATCACCAACATCGACGCGACCGGCTTGGCCACACTTGGTGGGCGGGAATTGACGGTGGTCTTGCCGGGCGGCCAGACGTGTCCCGTCAAAAAGTTCTACGCGGAAGTGGAAGCCGGGAAACCCATCGCCCTGCTTGGTTCAACCGGCTACCTCGAAATCGCTATCAACACCGGCCATGCCGCCAAGCAGTTCAACCTCCAAGTCGGCACCCCCATCGAAGTCCGGTAGCGAAAAGCGAGCCGTTGTTCTTCCGGAGGGACGCGCGACATGCGGCCCGGTCACATCTTGATACGTCGCCGTTGTGGCCGCGAACTTGTTCGCGGTCCGTTTTTCTCTGCGGGAGAGCAACTCCTGACGCGAGCAGGCTCGCGGTTACAATGACGATTCCTGTGGTGGCAGTGTCCGAATGCGCCCTGTCGCGGGGCGGGAAAGTAGTTGTCGGCGGCGACGGGATTTGCCATAAAGCAGCGCACTTGTCCGCCGCAGGCGGGCTTGGAGGGGGATTGACCATGCTGAATTTGCGGTATGACTTCAATAATCTGATGGCGGAACGAGTCGGCGACCACGGCGTGACCGACGCGGAACTGAAGGCGTTGTCGCCGAAGTTGGAAGCGGCGGCAGTGGCGGTGGAACAGAACCCACCGGGTTTCCGCAAGCTGCCGTACGATATAAAACACGCTGATGAAGTGGACGCGTTGGCGAGCGAAATCGCTGAGCGGTGCGACAATTTCATCGTGGTGGGCATTGGCGGTTCGGCCTTGGGGAACATCGCCTTGCATTCAGCGTTGAACCACCCGGAATACAATCACCTCGTCCGCCCGCCCCGGCGTGGGCCGCGGTTGTTCGTCCCGGATAACGTAGACCCTGATCGAATCGCGGCTTTGCTCGACGCAGTGGACCTCGATAACACGGTGTTCAACGTCATTACGAAGTCGGGCGGCACCGCGGAAACGATGAGCGAGTTTCTGGTGTTTCGGGAGGCGTTGGTGAAGAAGTTCGGGCCGGAGAAGGCGGCCGAACATCTCGTCATCACGACGGACCCTGAGAAAGGCGAGCTGCGCGAAATCGTGAAGAAATACGGTTACACGTCGTTGCCGATTCCGCCGGACGTAGGCGGGCGGTGGTCGGTCTTGAGCGCGGTGGGCTTGCTCAGCGCGGCGGTGACCGGGATTGATATTCACGCGTTGCTCAAGGGGGCGGCGGAGATGGACGCCGTGTGCAAGAAATCGAAGAAGTTGTGGGAGAACCCGGCATTGACGGGTGCAGCACTGCACTACTTGATGGATAAAGCGAAGGGCAAGAACATCCAAGTGATGATGCCGTACAGTCATGCGTTGCGGGACGTGGCGGATTGGTTTCGGCAACTCTGGGCGGAGAGCCTCGGCAAACGCGTCAACCGCGCCGGCAAAATCGTGCATTGCGGTCAGACCCCCGAAAAAGCGGTCGGCGCGACTGACCAGCACAGCGTGATGCAGCTTTACATCGAAGGGCCGTTTGACAAGGTTGTGACGTTCCTCACGGTGGACGAGTTCAACACGACGGTACCCATCCCGCATGCGTTTCCAGAATACGAGGCGGTGAAATATCTCGGCGGCCACACGATGAACGAATTGCTCAACGCCGAGGGGCGCGCGACCGAACTGGCTCTGACGCAATCCGGCAAACCGAATTGCGCGATCCGGTTGAAGAAGGTGGACGAGCGGACGGTCGGTGCATTGCTGTATCTGCTGGAGATGCAGACGGCCTACGCCGGTGAGTTGTACGACATCAACGCATACGACCAGCCCGGTGTGGAACTCGGCAAGGTCAACACCTACGCGTTGATGGGGCGAAAGGGGTTTGAGGCCAAACGATGGGAGGTCGAGCAAGCCAGCAAACCCAATCCGAAATTTGTGGTGGCATCATGAAGCGAATCTCACGCAAAGGCGCAAAGTCGCCAAGAAAGTCTGCTTTGCGTCTTTGCGTCTTGGCGTGACAGGCCATGAACGATACCGAAGTTCTCCAAATTTTCCGTGAGACGCAAGCGTTGCTTGAAGGGCATTTCCTGCTCCGGTCGGGGTTGCACAGCCGGCAATATTTTCAATGCGCCTTAGTGCTTCAATATCCCCGATACGCGGAACAGTTGTGCGCGGCATTGGCGGCGAAGTTGCCGAAAGCCGACGCGGTGATCTCGCCGGCCATGGGCGGGCTGTTTGTGGGCCACGAAGTCGGCCGGGCATTGGGATTGAAGCACATTTTCGCGGAGAAAAACGCCGCCGGTAAGCTGGAGTTGCGGCGCAACTTTGTTGTTGGCCCCGGCGAGAGGTTTCTGGTGGTTGAGGATGTTGTGACGCGGGGCGGCCGGGTGCAGGAGACGATGGAGATTGTCCGGCAGCGCGGCGGCAACGTTGTGGCGGTGGGGATGTTGGTGGATCGGTCGGGCGGGCAAGTGGGTTTTGGGGTGCCGTTGCGGAGTTTGTTGCAACTGAACATTGAAACATTTGAGCCGGCGACGTGTCCAATGTGCCGGGAAGGAAAGCCGGTCGTCAAACCGGGAAGTTGACCCTGCGCTGGCGGGGGCATCCTGAGCGAAGCGAAGAATCTCGCCAGTTGGGAGACCCTTCGCTACGATCAGCGTGACAAACGATTTATGATTACTTGGATTCTGAAAAAGATCATGGGGTCGAAGAACGCCCGCGAAGTGCGGCGGCTTTGGCCAATTGTCGAGCAGGTCAACAATTTCGAGAAACAGTATCAGCAGTTGAGCGATGACCAGTTGCGGGCGAAGACGGCGGAGTTTCGGAAACGGCTTGCCGAGGGGGAATCGCTGGACGCGCTGTTGCCGGAAGCGTTCGCGGCGGTGAAAAACACCTGCCGGCGATTGGTCGGCCGGGAATGGGAGGTGCGCGGCCGGCCCTACAAATGGGACATGGTGCCGTTCGACGTGCAGATTCTCGGCGGGATCGTGTTGCATCAGGGCAAGATCGCCGAAATGGCCACGGGCGAAGGCAAAACGCTCGTGGCGACGATGCCGCTGTATCTGAACGCGTTGGCTGGCAACGTGCATCTCGTCACAGTGAACGATTACCTTGCGGCACGCGATGCGGAGTGGATGGGGGAGATTTACAGGTTTCTCGGCTTGACGGTTGGAGTCATCCAGCACGATCAGCCGCCGCCGATTCGTCGGGCGCAATATCAATGCGACATCACCTACGGCACCAACGCGGAGTTCGGATTCGATTACTTGCGCGACAACGGCATGTCCACCTCTGCGGAGACACAAGTTCAACGCGGTCATTTCTACGCCATCGTGGACGAAGTGGACTCAATCCTGATTGATGAGGCGCGGACGCCGCTGATCATCAGTGGGCCGTCCACGGTGACGACGCATCAGTTTGACAGGTACAAGCCGCAGGTGGCGGAGTTGTACCGGGCGCAGACGATGTTGTGCAATCGGCTGGTGGACGAAGCGCGGAAATTGCTCGAGAGCGCCAAGACGCGCAAGCCGGGCGGCGACGAGCTCGATCCCGAAAAGGAAGCCGGGCGGCTGCTGTATCAAGTCAAGCTCGGCATGCCCAAGAACAAGCAGTTGTTGAAGATGATGGAAGAACCAGCCTACCGGCGGCTGGTGGATGAAGCGGAATTGGCGGTCCTGGCGGATTCGAGCAAGAAAGAGATGATCGCGCTGAAAGATGAGATGTTTTTCATCATTGACGAGAAACAGCACGATGCCGATCTGACGGAGAAGGGGCGGAAGTTTCTGAGTCCGAACGACCCCGATGCGTTTGTCATCCCGGACTTGGTGACGGCTTTGCACGAAGTGGATGCGCTCGATTTGCCAGATGCGGAGAAGGAGAAACGCAAGGCGCAGATTCAGCAGCAGTTTGACGAGCGGAGCGAGAAGATTCACAACATCTCGCAACTGTTGCGAGCGTACTGTCTGTTCGAAAAGGATGTGGAGTACGTTGTCCAGGACGGCAAGGTCATCATTGTGGACGAGTTTACCGGGCGGTTGATGCCGGGGCGGCGATGGAGCGAAGGGTTGCACGGCGCAATCGAGGCCAAGGAAGGCGTGACGGTGGAACGCGAGACGCAGACCTTGGCGACGATCACCATCCAGAACTATTTCCGGCTCTACAAGAAACTGGCCGGCATGACTGGCACGGCCGAGACGGAAGCCACCGAGTTTGAGAACATCTACAAACTGGGCGTGGTGGTGATCCCGACGAACAAGCCCTGCATCCGCAAAGACTTCAACGACACCGTCTATAAAACCCGGCGGGAGAAATACAACGCGATCATTCAAGAGATAGCCGACTGTCACCGTCGCGGTCAGCCGGTCTTGGTGGGTACGGTCAGCGTCGAAGCCAGTGAAGTGCTTTCGCGGATGTTGAAGCGGCAAGGGATACCGCACAACGTTCTCAACGCCAAATACCATCAACAGGAAGCCGAGATTGTGGCCCGCGCGGGGCAACGGGGCGCAGTCACGATTGCCACCAACATGGCTGGTCGCGGTACGGACATCAAACTTGGTCCCGGCGTCGCTGAGTTGGGAGGATTGCACGTCATTGGCAGCGAGCGCCATGAGGCGCGCCGGATTGACCGGCAGTTGCGGGGCCGGTGTGCCCGGCAGGGCGATCCTGGTAGTTCGCACTTCTTCATTTCGCTTGAAGACGACTTGATGCGGTTGTTTGCCAGCGGTCGAATCGCCAACATCATGGAGAAGCTGGGGATGAAAGAGGGGGAGGAGCTGCAACATCCGCTTCTGAACCGCTCCATCGAAACCGCCCAGCGGCGCGTCGAGGAACACAACTTCGCCATTCGCAAACACACCCTCGAATACGACGACGTGATGAACAAACAGCGCGAAGTCGTTTATGGCTTCCGCAACGAGATCATCCATAGCGACAACCCGCGGGAAGCAATTTTCGAGATTTTGGAGGAAGTGATTGAAGCGCGGGTTGCCGAGCATTTGCCAGAGGACAAACCAGAAGAGGAATGGAACTACGCTGGGCTGATCAAGTGGGCAAACTTTGCGTTTCCCATCGGCTTGCGGCAAGACCAACTCGCACACAAAACGCCCGAGGAAGTTCGC
>CALBCO010000034.1 GCA_937927265.1 uncultured Verrucomicrobiae bacterium
CCGCGTCCTGTGGCGTCAACGCCTTTTCGTGGACTCCGAAAACGCGCCGCTCCCATCGAAACTAACCACCACCCTCATCAACGTGCTTGCCATGGCCGCATAGGCGTCATATGCTCATCCCGTTTTCTGCAAAACTACACATAATCACTCCTGTTGGTAACGCACCTCCACCAAGGTGTCCATCAAATCGGGGCAGGCTCAGGCAGGATGCCCGCGCTCCTTTTCTTCACCCCCGCGCTTCACCCTAATTTCGGCTTGGCAACGGGGCGCTAATGATTCGGGCGCTCTTATTCACACCGGCCTCTCCTTGACACCACAGGTTTCCCTTGCTACTTTGCGCGCGCAATGAACACAAACCTCAACCTGCTGCTGGCGTTGCGGCTGTCCCGACTCGTGTCGGCGGGCTGAGGCTTTCAAAGAAAAATCAACCCACCCCGACGCGAACGTCGGAGTGGGTTTTTGATTTTCCCATGCCGGCGATTGAGGTATGAAAGGAACATCATGAGCAACCAAGTATTGATTTTCGACACGACGCTGCGCGACGGCGAACAATGTCCCGGCGCGTCCATGAACACCCGCGAGAAACTCGAAGTCGCCCGACAACTCGCCCGCCTCAAAGTGGACATCATTGAGGCTGGCTTCCCCATTGCCAGTGACGGCGATTTCGAGGCCGTCAAAGCCATCGCGACGGAGATCCATGGCCCGCGGATCGCCGGTCTTGCTCGGTGCGTTGACAAAGACATTGATCGCGCCGCCGAAGCCGTCAAACCCGCCGGTGACCGGGCGCGCATTCACGTATTCCTCGCCACCAGCGCCATCCACCGGCAGTTCAAGCTCAAGATGGCCCAGGACGAAATCATCCGCCGCGCCGTTGCAGGCGTGCAACGGGCACGGAGCTACGTCGCCGACGTCGAGTTCTCCCCCGAAGACGCCTCGCGCACCGAGCCGGAGTTCCTCGCCCAAGTCACCGAAGCCGTCATCGCGGCCGGCGCCAAGACCGTGAACATCCCGGACACTGTCGGTTACGCCGTGCCGCATGAATTTAGCGCGCTGATCAAGTACCTGATGGAACACGTGCCCAACATCGGAGAAGCCGTCATCAGCGTCCATTGCCACAACGACCTCGGCCTGGCCGTCGCCAACTCCCTGGCCGCCGTCGTTAACGGCGCCCGCCAGGTCGAATGCACCATCAATGGCATCGGCGAACGAGCCGGCAACGCCAGCCTCGAAGAAATTGTTATGGCGCTCAAAACACGCAAAGACGCCTTCGCCGGTTTTACCACTGGCATCGAGACCAAACAAATCTACCCGGCCAGCCGCCTCGTGTCACACCTCACCGGCATGTTGGTCCAACGCAACAAAGCCATTGTCGGCGACAACGCTTTCGCTCACGAAGCCGGTATCCATCAGCATGGCGTGATCGCCCACCGCGAAACCTACGAAATCATGCGTGCCGAAGACGTCGGCCGCAGCAGCGAATTGACCTGGGGCAAACACATGGGCCACCACGCCGTCGGCAAAAAACTCGCCGAGATGGGCTACCAACTCCGCGACGACGAGATCAAAATCATCACCGAAAAAATCAAGGCACTCGCCGACAAGAAGAAATCCGTCTATGACGAGGATGTCCGGGCGATCGTTGAAGGCGGGTTCACCGAAGTGCCACAAGTATGGAAATTGGATTACCTCAGCGTCATGACCGGTGCCATTCCCACCGCCAGTGTCCGGCTCATCAATGCCGGCAAACGTGAGCCGGTGGCTGATGCCGGCACCGGGGACGGCCCGATTGACGCCGCGCTCAAGACCATTGACCGCATTACCGGCATCAAGGGCCGCCTGGCCGATTACAATGTGGCCAGTGTGACGAGCGGCAAGGACGCAATTGGCGAGGTGAGCATCCGGGTTGAGTTCGGCGGCCGTTGTGTCACCGGCAAGGGCAGCAGTACCGACATCATCGAGGCCAGCGCCTTGGCCTATTTGAACGCCCTGAACCGCCATCTCGACGAACAAGCCCGCCGCTCTGCAGCGGAAAAACCAACGCTGTAACTGCGCCACTTGGCGACGCTTCGGCGAACCGCCGCTTGTTCGAAGATGAAACCGATGGCCGTTCACACAACCGCCCCCCCGCTGGGGTTACTTTACTCCGGCCACCTGGAATCCTTGCGCTTCAAGCAAAGCCCGAATCTTGCCGGCTTGGTCGCCTTGGATTTCAATTTCCCGGCCTTTGACAGTACCGCCGCAACCGCAGGCTTTTTTCAATTGCCGCCCGTACTCCTCAATCTGCGCCACTGTGATTTGGGGTGCGAAGTCGTACACGACGATCATCGTCTTGCCACCCCGGTGCGCTTTTTCTCTCCGCAACACCACGCGCCCCAGCTTGGGCCGGGATGAAACGCGCACCGCTTCCATCGGCCCCGGCGGCAAACCTTCGGAAGAGAGCTTGGCAAACGGATTACCGAGACCGCCGCTCATGGTTTTTCGCCATGCAACAGTACTTGTATTTTTTGCCGCTGCCGCACGGACACGGACCATTTCGGGTGACACTCGCCCATTTTGCCGCGGTCTCACCCTGACGGAGCGCCTCCATGATCAACGCCGCCGGCTGACCGGCGGCCACCAACTGCGCCATCTCCTTCATGTACGGGTCAATATGGTTGAAAAATCGCTTGTAACCGGCGCATAAATAATTCAACCCCGGCTCGCCGTCAGGCGTACGGATGAAACGATGTTTGGGACATTCGCCGTTGCAGGCGAACCGAACCTCGCATTTCCGGCAATACTGCGGCAGCGTGTCAAATTTGTCGTTACCGAACTTGCGTTGCTGGGCGGAATGAACCATGTCTCCGATCGACTGGCTCATCAGATTGCCAAGCCGATAGTTGGGATAAACGTAGTGGTCGCAGGCAAACAGGTCGCCATTGTGTTCCAGCGCCATCGCGTTCCCGCACCGCTCGGCAAACACGCACAACCCCGGCCCCATACCCATCCAGTTGCCCAGCGCGACATCAAACAGTTGCACAAATATCTGCCCCACGTCGTGCCGCACCCACTCGTCAAAAATCTTTACTGAAAACTCGCCATACTGACGGCTCTCCACGCTCCAGCCGGTCACCGGCGTGGACTCGCCCGGCTGATCGCGGGTCGGCGGCTCGGCCAGCACGAGGCCACGTTTCTGCACCGCCTCGTCGGGCTTGCGCTCCACGAGCGGAATGAACTGTAAAAACCGCGAACCGATTTCCTTAAGAAACCGGTACGTTTCCATCGGTTGCTGTGAGTTGAGTCGGTTGACCACGGTGAGCGTGTTGAATTCGGTCTTGTGCTTCTTCAGAAACTCCAACCCCCGCATCACCCGGTCGAAACTCGGTTGGCCCTGTTTGTCCACCCGGTAGGCGTCGTGCAACTCGCGCGGCCCATCGATGCTCAACCCGATGAGAAAGCCATTCTCCGTGAAAAACGCACACCACTCGTCGTCGAGCAACACGCCGTTGGTCTGGAACGCGTTGGTGATCCGTTTGCCGTTGGCGTATTGCCGCTGCAACTCCACCACCCTCCGGAAAAACTTCACTCCCAACAACGTCGGCTCGCCACCTTGCCAGGCAAAATTCACCTCCGGCACCTCCTGTGCCGCGATGTATTGCCGAACGTACGCTTCCAGCACCTCGTCGCGCATCCGGAAGTTCTCCGTGGACGGGAACAGCTTCTCCTTTTCAAGGTAAAAACAGTATTTGCAGCCAAGATTGCAAATCGGCCCGATCGGTTTCGTCATGACATGGAACGCCGGCACCCGATCTGGCGTTTGTATGAGCAGTGCGGTCATGGCGCGTACACTGACACACACAACG
>CALBCO010000035.1 GCA_937927265.1 uncultured Verrucomicrobiae bacterium
CAGCCGATGAATTCGGCCGCTTGATGCGCGGCCACCGCCAGCACCAAGGCCATGGGGTCCGCCAGCCCCACATCTTCCGCCGCCAAAATCACAATCCGCCGCGCAATAAACCGCGGGTCTTCTCCGGCCACGAGCATCTTCGCCAGCCAATACAACGCCGCATGCGGATCGCTGCCGCGCATGGATTTGATAAACGCCGAGATCGTGTCGTAATGCTCGTCCTCGTCGGCATCATACACCACCGCCTTCTTCTGGATGGACTCCTCGGCCACCGTCTTCGTGACGTGTGCGCCGGGGGAAGTCAATGCGCCGATTTCGAGTGCGTTCAACGCCTTTCGGGCATCGCCGTCGCAGGCGGTGGCAAGGAAATCCAAGGCCTCCTCATCCACCTGATACTTTTCGCGCTCTACGGCCCGGCGCAGCAATGTCTTGATGTCTTCCGGGGTGAGCGGTTTGAGTTGGAAAACCTGCGACCGTGAGACCAACGGCGAGTTGACATAGAAAAACGGGTTATGCGTTGTCGCGCCGATCAACCGCACTGTACCGTTTTCGACATCCGGCAACAGCACGTCTTGCTGTGCCTTGTTGAATCGGTGGATCTCGTCAATGAACAGGATCGTCTTCTGGCCGGTAGTGGTGAGACGGTTCGCCGCTGCGGCGACAACGCGACGGATGTCGGCAACATTGGACTCAACGCCGCTCAGTCGCTCGAATTTGCTCTGCGTGGCATTGGCGATAACTTGCGCCAACGAAGTTTTGCCTGTACCGGGCGGACCGAACAGAATAATGGAACTAATCCGGTCGGCAGTGATGGCGCGCCAGAGAAGTTTGCCGGGGGCGAGAATGTGGCGTTGACCGACGAAATCGTCGAGCGTTTGCGGGCGCATCCGGGTCGCCAACGGGGCCGTGGTGGCGACTGGCTTTGGCTGCGACTCCGCAAATAAGTTTTCGGTCATGTTCGCCCGTTACAGTTGTCAACGAGCCGACGCCGCCGGCTGCGGAAACGAAATACCCCGCCGTAATGCCGTGTGAAACGTTATCTTTGAACCCTATGGGAATAGGGTGCTCTGCCGAATGGTTCCGACTTGCTCGAAAGCGCGTCTTCCGCACCCGGACTCCGAGCTCCGTTCAAGAACGGTGTTGGCTCAAAGAAGTTTCGTTCACCTCGAACATGGCAGGGTATTCCGAAATCTCCCTACTTCCAAAGAACACCGGGCGCTCGCGCCCGCCACTGCTTTTATAAGCCGCTTCGATTTCGATTTCAAGATACTTCCGTCGTTTTGCACAACTTTTTCAACCCTGCCGGCCGTGTCAGCCCTCACGAATCTCACATTGCACCGCGCGTTGCACCGCGCGTTTCAACTGCTCATGCGCCGCGTTCGCCTCGGCATCGGTCAACGTCCGATCCGCCGCGCGAAACGTCAGCGAATACGCCAACGACTTCTTTCCCGGTGGCACCGGGTCGCCCCGAAAAATATCAAACAACTCCACGCGCTCCAAGTGTTTATTTTGCGCCGCTGCAATTGCATCCATGATCGCGCCGTGCGGCACCGCCTCGTCCACAATCAACGCCATGTCCCGTTGAATGGCTGGGAACTTCGGCAGCTCGCGGTAATGTTTCTCCACCGGCTGCGCTGCCGGAAGTTCCAACTCCGCCAACACTACCTCATCCCGCAAATCCATTTTCCGCGCCTGCACAGCAGGAATTGTCTGGATCTCCGCCGTCAGCCCCAACTCCTCCAACACGCCTTTCAAATCAAGATAATCTACTTTTTCTGTCCGTTGCCAATCACCGGTCGTTCGTCGCCCGGTCATTGCCAATCCCAAATGCAGCTTCTCCGTCCCGTCCACCGCGAATACTCGGCCGATCTCGAACAATTTTAGGTCGAATTGGTGCCGTGACACATTCGTCCGCAGATTCTGCAACAAGCCCGGCAACAACGACGCCCGCAATGCGCCCATGTCCGACGTGAGCGGGTTCTGCAGTCTCAACGGCGCCTCCGCGACCATGGTTTGATTCAACGCCTCGTGGAAACCGAGCGCCGTCAACACCTGCCGCACGCGCGCCCGGTAATCCCACTGCGCGTCGAACTCCGACACCTGCGCCACCGCCGGCAACATTTTGGCCGGCACTTTCTCGACCCCATGAATCCGGCAGACTTCCTCAATCAAATCAGCTTCCCGCTCCAAATCCACCCGGAACGACGGCACCTCCACTGTGACCGCCTCGCCATCGCTCACGACGTTCAACCCCAACCCGACAAAAATCTTTTTCACGGTTGCCGGCGGCACTTCGATGCCGAGCAACCGGTTCACCTGCGCGTACCGGCACGTAACCCGGCGACGCTCAATCGGCTTTGCCAACACATCCACAATCCCGGTCGCCACCTGCCCCCCGGCCAACTGCTGAATCAACGCCGCCGCCCGGTTGCTCGCCCAGACCAAACCTTCGATGTCGGTGCCGCGCTCAAACCGGTAACTCGAATCGCTGACCAACCCCAATTTCTTGGAAGTTTTGCGGATGTTGGGCGGATGGAAGTGCGCCGCTTCGAGCAACACATCCGTCGTGGCGTCGCTGATCTCCGAATTCTTGCCGCCCATGATCCCGGCCAACGCCACCGCCCGTTCCGTATCGGCAATCACCAACATCTCCGCCGACAACTCGTGCTGACTCCCGTCAATCGCCTCGTACCGCTCGCCGTTCACCGCCCGCCGCACGATCACTTGCCGTCCACGAATCAAATTGTAATCAAACGCATGGAGCGGATGCCCGCTCTCCAGCAACACATAGTTCGTCACATCCACCACGTTGTTGATGGAACGCATCCCAACTTTATCCAGCAACGACTTCATCCAAGCCGGTGGAGGTCCGATTTTTACGCCGCGAATGAGCCGCGCCGTGTACCGCGGACATAACTCAGGTGTCTCGACCTTTACCGTGACATCGTTCGCGCCGCTTTCCGTGATGGCAATCTCCGGCAGCTTCAGCGGATTGCCGGTCAACGCCGACACTTCCCGCGCAATGCCAATCATGCTCAGCCAATCCGGTCGGTTTGGCGTCACCTCGATGTCGAACACGGTGTCGCCCAGCCCGATATACTCGGCAAACTTCTTCCCCACCGGTGCGTCGGCCGGCAGGATGAGCAAACCATCCTCGCCCTTCGGCAGTCCGAGTTCCTCCGCGGAACACATCATGCCTTGCGACACAACCCCGCGCAGTTTGGATTCCTTGATCGTGAACCCGGCCGCCATCGCCGTCCCCGGCAACGCCAACGGCACCTTGTCGCCCACTTTGTAATTCTTCGCGCCGCACACAATCTGACGTTCCATCGTGCCGTCGTTGACCCGGCAAACGGAAAGTTTGTCAGCGTTGGGATGTTTCTCCGACGACAAAATCTGCGCGATGACAACTTGTTCGGGGATCTTCCCGCCGAGTGATTGCACATCCTCGACCTCAATACCGGCATCGGTAAGCTTCTCCGCCAACTCCGATGGCGACCATTCAAAGTCAACGTACTGTTTGAGCCAGTTGTATGTGAATTTCATGTGCGCGGAAGTCTAACGGTTTCCTATCCGCACGACAAGCGCCACCTTATAATCGCGAGCAGGCTCGCGGCTACAACGCACTATTTCACCGCGACATACTTCTCGGCCGGCAGTCCACATATCAGGCAGGGCACACCGGGGTTGCCGATTTCGATATGCCCACACACGGGGCACAGATAGATCTCAGCGCCTTCGAGGTCGTGACCGTCTTTGACGGCTGCCAGCGCCAGTTCATAGAGCTTCGCGTGCACTTCCTCCGCGCCCAGCGCATAGCGGAACATCGTCTTGGCGCGGTGATTTTCCTTCGTGGCTTGGTCGAGCATCGGCGGGTACATCTCCCGGTACTCATATGTCTCGCCGGCCACGGCCGCCTGCAAGTTTTCAACGGTTGAACCGACACCGCCCATCGCCTGCAAATGTCCGAGCGCATGGATCGTTTCCGCTTCCGCCGCCGCGCGAAACAATCGCGCCACCTGCGGGAATCCGTCCTTCTCCGCCTTCTTCGCAAATGCCAGGTACTTCCGATTTGCCTGGCTCTCGCCCGCAAACGCAGCCTTCAGGTTGTCATGGGTCATCGTCATGTGTTTACCCTTTCTTAGAATTGCTCCAGAAAACGTACATCGTTCTCGGTGAACAAACGGATGTCGGTGATGCCGTATTGCACCATCGCGAGGCGTTCGATCCCAAAACCGAAGGCCCAGCCAGTGTAGGCATCGTCGGGGTAACCCACCGCCTTGAAAACATGGGGATCAACCATGCCACAGCCGGCAATCTCGATCCATTCTTTGCCCCGGGCGCGGAAATGCGGTGTGCTCAGGTCAATCTCGAAGCTCGGCTCCGTGTACGGGAAAAAATGCGGGCGAAATCGGACTTGAGTGTCTGGTGATAACAGTTGCTTGAAGAAGAACTCAACGGTGCCCTTGAGATCAGCAACCGACACATTCCGGTCCACGTACAGCCCCTCGATTTGATGGAATGTAGGACTGTGCGTCGCGTCGGGATTATCGCGACGGAACACACGACCGGGCGCGATGATCCGAACCGGCGGTTGGTGCCGGAGCATGGTGCGAATCTGGACTGGCGATGTGTGGGTGCGCAACAGATACCGGCCATATTTCGCGTGCGGCGGCAAATCCACGTAGAGCGTGTCCTGAATATCGCGAGCGGGGTGATCCGACGGAGTATTCAAGGCGTCGAAGCAATGCCACTCGTCCTCAATCTCCGGACCGTCTTCGACCGCGAACCCCATGCGCCGGAAAATGCGAACGGTTTCCTCGAAAATCTGTGTCAGCGGATGCAATCGGCCCAGCCGGTGTCGCCGCCCCGGCAAGGTGGTGTCCATTTGCGATTGCAGATGGGAGATGTGTGATTCGAGTTCCTCCTGCCGGGCGGCAAATGCGGTGGCCAGCGTGTTCTTGACTTCGTTGGCGAGTTTGCCAACGCGCGGCTTGTCCTCCTTCGGCAATCTGCCGAGGGCTTTCAGTACGGCGGTTACCGCACCATGAGTACCGATGTATTTGGCCTTGAGTTGAGTCAACGCCGCCAAATCGGCGCAGCCGGCCAACGCGGTTTCGGCCTCGACGCGCAGGGTCTGCAATTGTTGTTCGAGTTCGCTCATGCTTGGGGTTATAGCAGAAAGGGCTGGACGGCGGCCAGCACTTGCTCGAGGGTGATGCCGCGAATGTCGCCCGTCGGGGAGCGCAGGACGATGTGGCCAGGGCCGTACGGACCGACCAACGCAGGGTTCGTCGGCCCAAACAAGGCAATCACCGGAGTGCCCACCGCGGCGGCGAGATGCATCGGCCCGGTATCGTTGCTGATCACGACGGCGCATTGCCGATAGAGTTCGGCGAGTTCGAATAAATCAAGCTCCCCGGCGAGGTTGCGCGCCCGGTCACGGTTGATCTGCGCAATCCGGTCGCGTTCACTGCGAGCGCCGATCAGCACAACACGTTCCGCCGGCAGGCGGTCGAGCAGCGCGGAAAAGTTGTCGTCGCCCCAGATTTTGGATTCCCAACGGGCAAGCGGATTGATCGCAATGAAGGCCGAATATCCGCGAGGCACTGGGGACAACCCCAGCGGAAACTCAACCGGCGAGTCCAGACAACCAAGACGACACGCGACCTGGAGATATCGGTCCACTGCATGGGCAGGATGGACCGGAACGATTTCAGTGTAGAACCAGCGCGCTCCTTCGCGGGCGTCGCTCAAGCCCAGACGGCGGGCGGCGCAGGTGGCCAGAGTCATGAGACCACTGCGCAGCAATCCCTGCAAATCCACGACGAGATCAAAATGTTCGCGTCGCAATCGGGCCAAAAGCGGGAGCCAACTCGCCATTTCCTGCCGGTGAAACTCAATCCGCTCATCAATCACCGGACAGCGGCGAAGTAACGAGGACAGGCTGTCGTTGACGAGCCAACTGATGTGCGCCGACGGAAACTGACGGCGAATTCTCTGGACGGTTGGCAACGCATGGATGACGTCGCCGAGACTGCTGGGTTTGACGATGAGAATCTTCACCGTCCCAAGGCAAGCCGTTCCGCCAACGATTCGGGCAGGCCGACGGCGCGGATTTTCTTCTGCACCGCCTCAATGTCGTACTCAACCCGATGCAGTTCGATGAGGTTGTTGACGAGGTCAAAGGTGACGTAGGAAGCTTTCGGGTTGCGATCGCGGGGCTGACCAACTGAGCCAACGTTGACAAAGTACTTCTTCCCGACCTCAATTTTGATTTTGGAGTACAGCCCGCCCACAATACCCGTCGGACCGCGTACGAACGCCACCGGCACATGGGTGTGGCCGTTGAAGCAAATCGCGGTGCGCTGATAATTGATGCTGGCGGCAGCGGCCAGTTTGTCGAAGACATAAGCCCATTTTTCGGGCAGGTCGAGCGTGGCGTGAACCATCACAAACGATTCGACATTGCGAGTGTATTTGAGGTCGCGTAACCAGCTCTTTTCCTCGTCGGTGAGTTGGTCGCGTGTCCATTTGATGCCTTCGCTGGCCATCGGGTTGAATCCGGCCATGTGCAAGTCTTTGGAGCTGTACTCATCGTGGTTTCCCATGACGACGGGGCAATTTAACCCACGGACCAATTCGAGAACCTCGCGCGGATTCGGGCCATAGCCGACGATGTCGCCCAAGCATACATAATGGGTGCACTGTTGCTGTTGACTGTGTGCCAACACGGCTTGGACAGCTTCCAAGTTTGCGTGTAAATCACTCAGGATCGCGTATTTCATGGTTGCATTGCTTCGGGAAACACTCGCTGTTCCACCGGAATTTGCAATTCATTTTCCAATCGTTTGAGTTCTCGTTCCACCACGCTGGGTAATTGATGCAGCCGGCCGCGGTCGGCCCACAACATCTTCCAATACTCATAGGCTTGCTGGCGCTGCCCGCATTTCTCCAACGCCCGCGCATACAACCGCCCCACGTAGGTCGGCGCGTTGGGAAACGCCGCCGCCAACCCAAAGTACTCTGCGGCCCGGCAAAAACCGTCGGACTGCCACTGACTGAGTTTCTGCCAATACAACCAACCCATGGTGAAATACAACTCATAACGGTTCGGCACATTCTCAATCCCGCGCACCAACATTTCCCGTGCTCGTTCCTGCCATTCCCGTTCGCGCTTAATGCCGACGGCAGCGGTGCGGTTGGCTGGGTCGGTCCGCACGGCGTACCCGATGTTCCACGCCAGATGCCATTGCGCCAAATCCCAAAACAATACCGACTGTGGTTGCAACGTCGTCGCCAACTCGATGTTCCGGTATTGTCGCAACCACTCCTTTCGCTCCCAAAATCCTTGCGATTGAATCCAGACAAAATCCGCCACCACCCCGCGAAACCCCGCCAACAACGCAATCGCCATCCCCTGTCCCACCGACGCCCGCACCGCCCGCGTCAACGGCGCGCCGCCGTATTTCAGCCGTGTTCGTTCGGCCTCGATGCTCTGTTCAAGCGGCACCGTCAACACCGCCGGCACCACCAGCACCAACACCACCCAAAGTTTCACCCACATCCTGCCTCAAATCTCCCGCCGGGAAAAGATCAGGTGCGCGGCCGCCAACAAAATTACGGTTCGCACCAAGCCGTACAACGCCACCTTGCCCACGTGGCCCCAGGGAATCACGTTCCCCAGGATGATGTCATCGGCCACGTTGAACGCACTGAGGTCCGGTACAATTGCCAACAACGCTCGCACCCACAACATCTCACCCCATGCCTCGGTCGCCACCCCGCGCAGATGCCCCGCCAAAAACACCATCACCGTCACCGCCACATTGAACACCATCGAGGTCGAAAACGTGGATACCAACAACGTCACCACCGCCAACAACGCCAGCTTCACAAAAATCAGCAACACTCCCTTGAGGATATCCGGATCCAACGCTTCAGCTCGGATTTGTTGCAAGGTGTGTTGCAACTCGTCTGCCGGTGTTGACTCTGCCATCGCCAGTGCCTCGGCAATCAACCGGTGTTCCTTGAACCACAACGCGGCCCCGAACATCAGCCCCATGAACAACAAACTCACCGCCACCAAACACACACTCCCCAAATATTTGCCGAGCAGAAACTCCCCGCGCCGCACCGGCTTCGCCAGAATTGTATAGATGGTTCGATTCTCCAACTCAGCCGGCAACATCTGCGCCGTGCCGATGATCGCAATCAACGCCCCAAACACCGACAACGCGCCGAGGCAAAAATCCTTCACGAACTTTAACTGCTCGCTGAAACTGAATTGCGCAAAGAAACTCGCGCTGGCAATCACGACCAACGCGAAGATCAGCAGAATATAATAGACCTTTTGCCGCACCGATTCCGTGAATGTGTTCAACGCAATCGTCCCCACCCGCCCCGCTGAAAATCCGACGCGCTCAGTCATGCTGCCTCATCCCCCGCTCATCCTTGCGCAAAGCATCCAAAAACAATGACTCCAACGTGGTCTGCGGATGCTCCACCGCGATGACCTGCCCCCCCGCCGCTCGCACCGCTTCCTCCACCCGCGCCTGGCCCTCCGCCGGCAAGTTCTGCACCGTAAAGCTCAACCGGCGCTGATCCCTAATCAATGTCCTTACGTCCCCTTCCAGAATCATCTGTCCCAGATTCAAGATGCCTATTCGGTCGCAGACATCCTGCACCTGTGCCAACAAATGCGAACACAACAACACCGTCTTTCCCATTTGCTTCAACCGCAAAATCAAATCTCGAATGTCTCGGCTCCCGATCGGGTCCACGCCGGCCGTCGGCTCGTCCAGCAACAGCAACTTCGGATCATGCACCAGCGCCTGCGCCAATCCGATCCGTTGCAACATTCCTTTGGAATACCCCGCCAGCCGACGATCCCGCGCCCGCGCCAGCCCAACCAGTTCCAGCAGTGCATCAATCCGTTTCTGCAACGCCGCGCCCCGCATCCCGCACAACCGGCCATAAAACTCCAACGTCTCCACTCCCGTCAGATACCGGTAAAAATATGGATTCTCCGGCAGGAAACCAACATGCAGGCGCGACGCCACCTGATCGCACGGCACATCAAAAATCCACGCCTCGCCCTCCGTCCGTGTCACAAGGCCGAGAATCAACTTCAGTGTCGTGCTCTTGCCAGAGCCGTTCGGCCCGAGCAAACCGTACACTTCCCCCTCGTGAACGCGCAAATTCAGCCGCTCCAACGCCAGCAGCTTGCCTCGGCGCCAGCCGAGCGCGTATTTCTTGGTCAAGTTTTCTGTCCGAATCGCATCCATCACTCAGAACCGAATCTCAAACCCTTTAAACTCTCCGGTCGCCTCCCGCCAATTCACGGTGCGGCTGCGAATGTACGAGCCGAGGTGGCTGGCATCAATGCCATCGAGAAACGCCTGCAATTCCTCCTCGTTCCCTTCGGCGACCAACTCCACACGGCCGTCCGGCAGGTTTCGCACATAGCCGGCGACCTCATACCCGCACGCCACCGCGCGCGTGCTATAGCGGAATCCCACTCCCTGTACCCTACCAGCATAAAGCACTTGCACCTGTCGTTGCATCGGTTGTTGGCCAGACTACCCGACAACCCGCTCTTCGGTCAACCGGTGCTTTTCTCGTTGGCAGACCAACCGCGCCCGGTTATTTTCACACCCCATGCATCCACTCGAATCACAACTCGACAGTTTTCAATCCGCCCAACGACGGCAGGCACTCGAACAACTCACCGCCGTTTCCTCATTCCCTCCCCCGACCAACTGGCTCAACCTCCACAGTCACACTTTCTATTCCTACAATGCCTACGGTTACTCCCCCTCGCACTTCGCCTATCTCGCCAAACAACGCGGCCTCGCACTGGCCGGTATCGTGGACTTCGATGTGCTCGACGGCCTCGACGAGTTTCTTGACGCCTGCCGGCTATTGAACCTCAAGGGCATCGTCAGCCTCGAATCCCGCGTATTCGTCCCTGAATTTGCTGATCGCGTTATCAACTCCCCTGGCGAGCCTGGCATCGCTTATCACATGGGCGTCGGCTTCCCGCGCGCCGTACGCCACCCGCTCCTCGACCGAATGCGCCGCACCGCCGAGCAACGCAACCGCGACCTCGTCGCCCGCGTCAACGCCTTCACCGCGCCGGTCACGCTCGATTACGACCACGACGTGCTGCCGCTCACGCCTGCAGGCAACGCGACTGAACGCCACATCTGCGCCGCCTACGCAAAAAAAGGCACCCCGGAGTTCTGGCGCAGCAAACTCGGCGATTGTCCGGCAGAGCCGGCCAAACTCGAAGCATTGATCCGCGCCAAAACCATGAAGCAAGGCGGTGTCGGCTACGTGCGACCCGATGCGGGAACGTTCCCGTTGATGACCGAAATGAACCAATTCGTCCGCGAAGCCGGCGCCATCCCGACCCTTGCCTGGCTCGACGGCACCTCCGAAGGCGAGAAATGCATGGAAGCTCTCTTTGCCTCCGGGGCGGCCGCATTGAACATCATCCCCGATCGCAACCTCTCCTCCCCACAACATATCCAGAATCTATGCAACGTCGTCTCCCTCGCCGAGCAGCACGGTTTTCCTGTCATCGTCGGCACCGAGATGAACGCTCCCGGCAACAAGTTTGTGGACGATTTCAACCACCCGGTGCTTCAGGAGTTGTTGCCGGTCTTTCTCAAAGGCGCCCACATCGCCTACGCCCACTCCGCCTTGCAACGCGAACTCGGCCGAGGATACTTGAGCGATTGGGCCAAACAATTCGGCGCCGACCGCAACCGGATCTTTGAAACTCTAGGCCGAGAATTACATCCACAGATGACAACCAACCAAATCCTCGCTAAAGTACGTGCCCTATGATTCCTCAAACACAACGCGCCGTGCAGTTGGTCGGGCCCGACCAACTCATCCTCAACGAATCCAAACCCGTGCCGTCACCCGGCCCGTTTCAAATCCTCGCCAAGATCGAGGTTTGCGGCCTGTGCTTCTCCGATTTGAAATTGCTCAAACAATTCAACGGCCACGTGCGCAAAACCGAAGTGGTGGCCGGGATTGACCCAAACGCATTGCGGGAAATTCCCAGTTACGTTCCCGGCGACAAACCGACCGTCCCCGGCCACGAGACCGTGGTGCACGTCGTCGCCGTCGGCGACAAGGTCCAAAAAGCCGAAGTGGGCGGACGTTATCTGGTACAGACTGACTACCGGTGGTTGCCCACGAAGAGTTCAGCGTCGGCGTTCGGCTACAACTTCGAAGGCGCCTTGCAGGAATACGTCCTCATGGACGAACGCGCCATCGTCGCCCCCGACGGCGAATCCATGCTCATCCCGGTGCCGGAAGATTTATCCGCTTCTTCCATCGCGTTGTGCGAACCGTGGGCGTGTGTTGAGGACGCCTACGTGGACAAACAACGCCGCACGTTGCGCGACGGCGACATTGTCTATCGCGGGGCCAATGCCGACGAAGTGGAGCAACTCTTCGCCAAACTGCCGGCCAACGGTCTCATCGTGATTTGTCAGGGTGGCAAAAAGTTCGGGCGCCCGGTCACTGTGCCGGTCGGGCGGTTCCACTACGGCGCCATCCGCATGATCGGAACGACCGGCGACAACGTTGAGGATGCGTTGGCCGCCATTCCACCAACCGCCGAAATCCGCCCCAACGACAAGATCAACGTCATCGGCGCCGGCGGCCCGATGGGCACCATGCATGTCATCCGTGATTTATGCCAGGGAGTGCCGGGCGTAACCGTCTATGGCGGCGACCTCAGCGACGAACGCCTCGCCATGCTGAACAAATTGGCCGGTCCTGTCGCCGCACGCAACCAACTCACGTTGCGCACCTACAACCCAACCAAAGACAAACTGACCGAGAAATTCGACTACATCGTCTTGATGGCCCCGGTCCCCGCGCTCGTGGTGCAAGCGGTGACAGACGCCGCACCACGTGGCATCATCAACATCTTTGCCGGCATCCCCGCCGACAAGACCGCCGCGATTGACCTCGACGCTTACATCCAAAAGCAGCTCTACTTCATCGGCACCAGCGGCTCGACACTCGACGATCTCAAGGCCGTGTTGAAGAAGGTGGTCAGTCGGCAACTCGACACCGATCTGTCCGTTGCCGCCGTATCCGGCTTGGATGGAGCGATTGACGGGATTCGTGCCGTCGAGAAGAACCTCCTGCCCGGCAAGATTCTCGTCTATCCCGAGAAAAAGGGACTGAAACTCACGCCGCTGGGCGATCAACGCTGGAACATTGAAGCCGAGAAAAAACTCCTCGCAGCATCATAGGCCGTTCAATCGCGCGACAGAACGCCTCCCCGCGTGCGGCCGCCGCAGCCCGCCAGGCTTCAATCCCGCCGTCGAGTCTCCCCAAAATCAGCGGTCAAAGCCTCCAAGGCGGTGCTGCCGCGCTGCACTCCAAGTTGCTCACGTGCTGGACAAGAAGGCCTTGGACAAGCCAACTGCTTTTGGAGTGCGCCGCGCCAGCGGCGCTTTGGATTCTCTGCGGAAGGACTGTTGAACGGGAGGCAGTCCCCCCTTGCCACCAACGCTTGGCCGTGCGCCTTGACGCCGGTCACGGCTTGGGGCTACAATCTTCAGTCACACCATGACTCCGACACTCCCATCCCCAATGGCCATCGTCACAGGTGGCAACAGGTCGCCACTCCGAGATGGAGCATGGACATTAGCGGCAGAGCAATCACTAAAGACGGCCAAATGAACCGGCTTCTGCGGATGTTTCTCGCAGTTTCACTCAGCGCGGTCGCCGCCGCCGAACCGGTGCGGATTCCGAGCGAGACGAAGTTCCTTGGCTCGATCTGGAAACCTGCGTCCCGCAAGGACGGCGCGATTCTGCCAAATCCGCACACCACCGACCCGTTGTTCGGCACCCTGTTCCGCCAGATCACACCGGAGAACTGCGGCAAATGGGGGTGCGTCGAACGCGTGCGCGGCACGTACACGTGGGAGCCGCTTGACCAGATGTTTGCCTTCGCTGCGCAACGCGGTCTGCACATCAGACACCACGGCTTTGTCTGGGGGATGCAACAACCCGACTGGATTGCCGCCGAAGCCGACGTGCCCGCGGCAGTGGATCGTTGGATGCAAGCATTTTACTCCCGATACGGCCCACAGTTGAACCGAGTACTGTGCATCGAGGCGGTCAATGAACCGCTCAGCCAGCCGGCCCCCTACCGCGACAAGATTGGCGGTGCTGGCCAAACCGGTTGGGATTGCGTAATCTGGACCTACGAACGTTCCCACCACCATGCGCGCGCTGCGCGGCTTGCGCCCAAACACATTTTGAACGAATGGGGCGTGGAGACACCCGGCCCGAAAGCCAACCGGTTCCGCGAAATTTGCCAATTACTGGTGGACCGTAAACTCATTGACTACATCGGCGTCCAGGGCCATTTCCTCGGAAAGGCCAGCGCGACCTTGCTCCCTCAGGGACTTGACGACCTGGCCTCTTTGGGCGTGCCGTTGTTCGTCACCGAGTTCGAACTGAACATCCCCGACGATCAAGCTCACTTGGAAAAGTTTCAAGAGTTGTTCCCTGTGTATTGGGAACACCCGTCAGTGATCGGAGTTACCTTCTGGGGGCATCAGGAAGGCCAAATGTGGCGCCCATCCGGCTACCTCGTCCACAAGGACGGCAGTGAACGTCCCGCCCTGACGTGGTTGCGACAATACCTCGCCCACCGGGGGCATGCTTGGGCAATGCCCCAAAACAAATGATCCAACCCGTACCATACCCCGCCGTTCGCGAAGATGCATCAGAAAATCAACAAACCAAACAACCGCTGGTCCGGCAGAGCAACTAATTTGCTCGCGCAAATCCAATGCCTGCAGCCGTTCGGCCCCCTCTCGCCCCAACAGGTCTGCCCCTTACCGTTGGAACAGGTCAACCCGGTCATTCGTATTGCCCACCGCTACGAAGGACTATTACAGGTTCCGGAACGCATCATCTTTGATTACGAGCTGGTGCTCTTCATATCGGGCAAGGGAATTTTTACTTTCGGTTCGGAACAAAAAACGTTTGCGGCACATGACTTGTTCCACATCCCGCCCTTTGTACCTCATGCGATCGCCGCGGACGGTGTGTGTGACCATTTGGCCGTGCATTTTGATTGGGCGCCGGGAGTGCCGGGCACAGGGCATTTATCCCAGCGGCGTCCCTATGAAGTGCGGTTACCGGGCGGGTTGGGGTTGCCACGGCAGATCGGCTTGCTCGCCGGCGACAGTTTGGAGGAGGAATTACAACAACTCGTGGTGGCGTGGCAACGCGGCGACCCCCTCGGGGGCTTGGAGGCAACTGGACACTTGCTGCGCGTGTTGACAACCATGTTGCGGCGGACTGCCGTCACCACAAAAGACCAATCCGCGCGCGACCGGCTGCGCCTGGAACGAGCATTGGCGTTGTTACGCGACCCGTCGGTCTCTTCCTGTTCGCCACTCACGCTGGCACGTGCCGCCGGATTGAGCGTCAGTCATTTCAACCGTCTGTTCCGCGAATGGACCGGGTTCAGCCCCATGGACTATCAACGACGGCAACGCGTCGCCCGCGCCCGCTCACTGTTGGGCGACACCCAACTGACGATCAAGGAAATCGCCGCCGCATGCGGTTTCGATGACCCGTATCATTTCTCCCGTGTGTTTCGCCAGGTGGATGGCTTGTCGCCTTCCCAATACCGTGAAGCAGCCTTGGCCAGCCGCCCGCGATGAGCGGCGCGTCCATCAAAAGATTGTCGCGTCTATTGGCGGAACGGGTAAGGGGGAGTATGGTGCTCGCATGTTCAACGACCAACAAATCGCCCAATACCGAACCCAGGGGTTCATCAAAGGCCAGCGCGTTCTCGATGATGCGACCGTCGAAGAATTACGCGCGGAAATTGATCGAGTCATTCGCGACAAGGACAAACCAGTCCCCCAACCGATCGTCCTGCGCAACATCAGCAGGCCCGGCACGACCATCTGGCAGATTTTGGACATCTGGATGGCCAGCCAGGCCTTTCACCGATTGCTGTTCCATCCCTCCATCGTTACCGGCGCGGCGCAATTGACCGGCGCACGCGAATTGCGCCTCTGGCACGACCAAATCCAATACAAAATCGCCGGCACCGGCGGCGTCAACATGTGGCATCAAGACTGGCCCTACTGGGGCATCCTCGATGCCCCGCACCAAGTCACCGCCTGGGTCGCCCTCGACGATGTGGACCCGGACAACGGATGCATGAGCATGGTGCCCGGCTCCCAACGTTGGGGTAACAACATTCAATTCCTCCACAAACTACCGGCGTTCAACGCCCTGCCGGCCGAGTTCGAGGGCCACAAACTCGAAGTCCGCACCTGCCCGGTCCGAAAAGGCGAAGTTCATTACCATCACGCCCTGACGTGGCACGGTTCGCCCGCCAACAACAGCGGCCGGTCGCGGCGCGCGATTGCGTTGCATTACATGACCGAGCAGACCCGCTACAAAGCCAGCGGCAACCATCTGATGAAGAAATTCGTCACCGTCCCCGATGGCGCGATGTTGGAAGGCCCGGCCTTCCCGCTGGTGTACGAACGCCGCCAGCCGCAAGGCTAGACGTTGAACTTGAAGAGGAGCACGTCACCGTCCTGGACAACGTACTCCTTGCCTTCCATCCGGTAGAGGCCTTTTTCGCGGGCGGCGGCCACGCTGCCGCACCGGATCAAATCATCGTACGCCACCGTCTCGGCCTTGATGAAGCCGCGCTCGAAATCGGAATGAATCACACCCGCCGCCTTCGGCGCGGTGTCGCCAGCGTGGATCGTCCAGGCCCGCACCTCTTTCTCACCGGCCGTGAAATAGGTGCGGAGGCCGAGCAGATGGTAGGTCGCGCGGATCAGCGCGCCGACGCCGGATTCTGCGACACCCAGTTCTTTCAGATACGCTCGCGCTTCCTCCTCGGTCAAATCCACCAGGT
>CALBCO010000036.1 GCA_937927265.1 uncultured Verrucomicrobiae bacterium
GCAGCATTGAACCCCACCTTCGACCCTCCACCCTCAACTCTCCTCCCTCCACATTCGACATCGTTCTCGTCAATTGGGCATACCCTGACGCCTACGGCGTGATGTTGCTCGCCAAGAAATATGGATTTTCTTACGCCACCACCGTGCAGGGCAGCGATGTAAACCTGTTATTTCGGAATCGCACGCGGAAGAAGCAGGTGTTGGCTGCCTTGCGAAACAGCAAAGCCGTTTTTTGCCGGAGTCGAGCACTTCAGGACACACTCGCCAAGGAAGGCATTACCGCTACCACGGTCTATAACGGCATTGATCGCGACCTTTTTCATCCACTGGATCGCGCGGAAGCCTGCCGGCAACTGGGCTTACCGGCCGAGCGCCGCCGCATCCTCTACGTCGGCAATCTCCAAGTCGTCAAGGGTCCGACGGTGCTTGCCGAAGCTTACGCCAAACTGCGGGCTGCAGACGGCAAACAGCAGACCGCAGACTCCAAACTACGGACGCCACCCCCTACCTCTTCCCCCCTACCCCCTGTCGACCTAGTCTTCCTCGGTGACGGACCGGAGCACGACAAGATCGCGCGAATCAGCAATCAGAAGTCTGCAGTCTGCAGTCTGCACTCTCAGGTCTATCTCATGGGTGCGCGCCCGCACCACGAGATTCCCCTCTGGCTCAACGCCTGCGATGTGCTCTGTCTCCCGAGTTTCAACGAGGGGCTGCCGAACGTCGTTCTAGAAGCTTTGGCGTGCGGCACACCGGTCGTCGCTTCCAATGTTGGGGGCGTTCCTGAAATCATCCGCAATGGTGAAAACGGCCTGCTTGTGCCCCCCGGCAATCCAGATGCTCTGGTCAAAGCCCTCCAAACCGCCCTAGACCGGTCGTGGAATCGAGCCGCTCTGGTTGATTCCGTGAAACAATTTGACTGGAACGCCAATGCCCGGAAGGTCGTTGCCGTACTTGAGTCGGCGCTCCAGAGTTCGAAGTCATGAACCATCCGCGTTTATCTGCGCTCATCCGTGGCTAACACACCGTCCATCATTGCCTTCACCAAGGACTGGAACGATGTCCCGACCTGCACCACGCATATTCTGCGAGAGATGGGCAAGACGATACCGGTGCTCTGGATCAATTCCATCGGCATGCGCAAACCATCACTGGCGTCCGGCCGCGACCTGCAACGCATCGCCCAAAAACTCCGCGCGGGATTTCGTCGCGCGGAAAACAAAGAACACTTCCTCCGCGTTCTCTCGCCTCTGGTCCTGCCGAAGGCCACGTCCCCAGCGGCTCGCTGGGTGAACCGGCGGCTGCTGGCACACGCAGTGAACCGTGAATGCTCAGACAGCGGTTCCGTCCGGGAGTTGTGGAGCTTTGTCCCCAACGGCGCCGACTACCTCGGCGCGCTGGGGGAACGCAAAGTGATCTACTATTGTGCGGATGACTGGACAAAGTTCACGATCTACGACCCGCACTGGATTGCCCAATGCGAAGCGACGCTGGCGGCGCGTGCGACCAAAGTGTTTGCCACGTCGCGGTTCTTGGAAAACAAGTTTCGCCCACTGGCCGGCAACCGCGTTCACTACATGCCGCACGGCGTCAACTACGCCCATTTCGCACATGCCCTCTCCCCTGAACTCCCCCTGCCCGCCGATGTGCGTAATCTGCCATCTCCGTTGATCGGGTTTTATGGCAACATCTACGACTGGGTTGATCTCGACCTGATAGCGACATTGGCCGTCAACCAACCGGATTGGTCGTTTGTCTTGATCGGCCCGGTAATGACGGACATAACCCGGTGCGCGGGAGTCCCCAACATTCATTTTCTCGGACGCCGCGATCAGGAACTCCTACCGGCTTACTGCAAAGCATTCGATGCCGCGATCATCCCCTACAAGCTCACCGACCCGCGCATGGAAAGCGTCAACCCGGTCAAACTGCGCGAACTCTTGGCGGCCGGTGTGCCAATTGTGACCGCCGACATCCCGGAGGTGCGCGGCCTCTCCGCGTATGTGCGCACGGCACGAACCCCCGAAGACTTTCTGCGCGGTTTGCAAGAGTTTCTCACCATCCAGCCCGACCGGGCGGCCATTTCCGCTGAACGACGCGCGGACGATTGGGCGGAACGTGTCCGGCAAATCCGCCAAATCGTGGAAGCTGCCCCATGATCTACTCCCTCATCCGCTCTGATCTCCGCGCCAAGGCGCAATGGATGTATGGCGGCGTGACCAGGCGGACAATCCTCAAAACCCTCCTGACGGATGGCACGTTCGCCATGCTTTGTTACCGGCTGATGCAGGCCTGCCAGCGCCGCCGGCTGACGCCGTTGGCCATGATCTTCAACAAGCTTGTACCCTGCATCATCGGACGCGGGGCGGATTTTGGGCCGGGGTTCGTGCTCATTCACAGCAATGGCGTGGTCATCAATACCGGCGTGCGTGGCGGTACCAACATTTTTATCGAACATCAGGTGACGATTGGGGCGGAGAAACAACAGGCACCGCTGTTGGGCGACGACATCTTCATCGGAGCGGGGGCCAAGATTCTCGGGGGCGTCCGCATTGGCAGCCACGTAAAGATCGGCGCCAACGCTGTCGTGACCAAGGACGTGCCGGACGGCGCGACGGTCGTGGGGATTCCGGCGCGGGTCGTCAAATTGTATGGTCAACCCGTGGCGGAGAATCGCTCGTGACATTGGCGCCTCGGACCATTAAATAGTAACCATTATGAAACGGGCGCTCATTACGGGAATCACCGGACAGGACGGATCCTATCTGGCGGAGTTGTTGCTGGCGAAGGGATACGAGGTCCACGGCATCATCCGCCGGGCCAGCACCTTCAATACAGAACGAGTCGATCATCTCTACCAAGACCCCCACGGACGGGGTGTGCGACTGTTTTTGCACTACGGCGACCTGAGTGATTCCGTCAACCTCGTCAAACTGCTCCATGAATTGAAACCGGACGAGATTTATCACCTCGGCGCGCAAAGCCATGTCCGCGTCAGTTTTGACATCCCCGAGTACACGGCCGACATCACGGCGGTCGGCACGATCCGCATCTTGGAAGCGATCCGGGAGGCCGGCGTCCGCACCCGGTTTTATCAGGCGTCGTCAAGCGAGATGTTTGGCAAAGTCGCGGAAATCCCCCAGCGCGAGACCACGCCGTTTCACCCGCGCAGCCCGTACGGCGTAGCCAAAGTGTTCGCTTATTGGGCGACCGTAAACTACCGCGAGAGCTACAATTTGTTCGCTTGCAACGGCATTTTGTTCAACCACGAGTCGCCTCGGCGCGGCGAGACCTTTGTCACCCGCAAGATCACTCGGGCCGTGGCCCACATCAAACACGGGTTGCAAAAGAAATTGTTCCTCGGCAATCTCGATGCCAAACGCGATTGGGGGTATGCTCCTGAATACGTGGAGGCAATGTGGCGCATGCTCCAGCAGGACCAGCCGGATGATTATGTGATTGCCACCGGCGAAACGCATTCGGTACAGGAATTCTGTGAGGAGGCGTTTGGCCACGTGGGGTTGGATTGGGCCAAGTACGTGGAGTTGGACAAGCGCTACCTCCGCCCTGCCGAGGTGGACATTTTGATCGGTGACCCCAGCAAAGCTAGGAAAATCCTGAGCTGGACGCCCCGCACCAAGTTTAAAGACCTAGTCCGCTTGATGGTCGACGCCGACCTGAAAATGCTGGAAGACCGACTGGCCGGCAAGGTGGGGATGGTTACCGAACGACAGTGAAGACAACATGAGCTTCTGGAACAATGAACGTGTTGTAGTGACCGGAGGAGCCGGGTTTCTCGGCTCGTTCGTCCTCGAAGGTCTCAAGGCGCGAGGGTGCGCAAATGTCTTCGTGCCGCGCAGCAAGGACTATGATCTCCGTGAGAAATCCGACATCCAACGAATGTTTCGCACGGCACAGCCGACTCTCGTGCTGCATCTGGCGGCGGTGGTGGGGGGTATCGGCGCGAACCGGGAACATCCCGGCAGGTTCTTCTACGAAAACGCGATCATGGGCATCGAGTTGATCGAACAAGCCCGTCGTTTCAAATTGCCCAAGCTGGTTGTTGTGGGCACGATCTGCGCCTATCCGAAATTCACACCGGTACCGTTCAAGGAAGACGACCTGTGGAACGGCTACCCCGAAGAGACCAACGCCCCCTACGGCATTGCCAAGAAGGCGTTGCTCGTGCAATGCCAAAGTTACCGCCAGGAATACGGGCTGAACAGTATCTATCTGTTGCCAGTCAACCTGTACGGCCCACGCGACAATTTTCATCCCAGCTCCTCGCACGTGATCCCCGCCTTGATTAAGAAATGTGTGGATGCGCGGGAGCGCGGCGACAAGTTCATCGAGTGTTGGGGCACGGGCAACGCGAGCCGGGAATTCATCTATGCCGCCGATGCAGCCGAGGGGATTTTGCTGGCGGCCGAGAAATACAACAAGCCCGAGCCGGTCAACATCGGCACAGGCCGCGAAATCACCATCAAAAATCTCGTGGAGTTGATTGCCCGGCTCACGCGGTTTACCGGCGAAATCCGCTGGGATCCAACCCAACCCGACGGACAGCCGCGACGGTGTCTGGACACGACTCGCGCCCGACAGGAGTTTGGTTTCGTGGCACGCACTTCATTTGAAGACGGTTTGCGGCAGACCATCGCCTGGTATGAACACAATCGGGAGAAACTCCAATGAATGTGCCCCTGCTCGACTTGCGCGCCCAATACGCGCAGATCCAGACCGAAGTCGAAACCGCCGTTCTCAAAACGATGCGGGAAACGAAATACATCCTCGGCCCCGAGGTGGGCGAGTTGGAGTGCGATCTCGCCGGCTACACCTCGGCCAAGTATGTGGTCGGCTGCGCTTCCGGCTCGGATGCGTTGTTACTGGCGTTGATGGCGCTGGATATCGGTGCCGGCGACGAAGTCATCACGACGCCGCATACGTTTTTTGCCACGGCCGGGGCCATTGCCCGGCTGGGCGCAAAACCGGTGTTTGTGGACATTGATTTACGAACGTACAACATTGACCCGCAACTCGTGCCGGCGGCGGTCACGCCGCGCACGAAAGCGATCATTCCCGTTCATCTGTTTGGCCAATGCGCCGACCTTGATCCATTGTTGAAACTGGGCATCCCGATCATTGAAGACGCTGCGCAGGCCATCGGCGCCCGCTACCAGGACCGGCCAGCCGGCACGATTGGGTTGATGGGCACATTCAGTTTCTTCCCATCGAAAAACCTCGGCGGGGCCGGGGACGGCGGCGCGATTTCCACCAACGACGCGGCGCTCGCCGAGAAACTCAAAATCTTGCGCGTGCACGGCTCAAAGCCGAAGTACTACCACCCGCTGGTCGGCATCAATAGCCGCCTCGACACGCTACAAGCAGCCGTGTTACGGGTCAAACTCAAATATCTCGATGGTTGGACGCAGGGCCGGCAACGGAATGCGGCCCGGTATGACGCGCGGTTCCGCGAACTGGGCGTCACGGAATTGGTGAACCCACCCTACCGGGATTCGCGGTGCTGGCATATCTTCAATCAGTACACCATCCGCGTGGCGCGCCGGGATGCGTTGCGGGAGCATCTGAAGACTGCCGGCGTGGGCACGGAGATTTATTACCCGGTGCCGTTGCATCTCCAGAAATGTTTCGCCCATCTCGGTTACCGGCCCGGCGCGTTCCCGAACACC
>CALBCO010000037.1 GCA_937927265.1 uncultured Verrucomicrobiae bacterium
TCGCCAACTCGTTGCCGCTCATGTGGGGCATGACCACGTCGGTCAACAACAAATCAATCCCGTTCTGCTGCACCCGCCGCAACGCTTCTTCCCCCGTGCCGGCTTCGACGACCTCGTAACCATGCTCGCGCAACGTCGTCACCGCCAATTCCCGCACCGCCGGTTCGTCTTCAACCACCAACACCGTCTCGTGCCCCCGCACCAGCCCGGTGTTGGGGGCCGGTTCTTCCTCGACCGACACCGCATCGGCCACGCGGGGCAGATACATTCGGAACGTTGATCCGCGGCCCAGTTCGCTGTCCACTGTGATGAATCCGCCGCTCTGGTGGATGATGCCGTAACAGGTGGCCAGCCCCAAGCCGGTGCCCTGGCCCACGCCTTTGGTGGTGAAAAACGGTTCGAACAAATGCTGCTTCACCTCTTCACTCATCCCGATGCCTGTATCGCGGACGGTTACGGTCACGTACGCGCCCGGCGCCACGCCGTAGCGGACGGCCAGCGTCTCATCCACCGCTGCGTTGGAGGTTTCGATGGTCAAGGTGCCGCCCTTGGGCATCGCGTCGCGGGCATTGACCGACAAGTTGAGCACGACTTGTTGGATCTGGCTGGGATCGGCCCGGACCGCCGCCAAATCCGGCGCGGCCACGGTGACCAGCTCGATGTGTTCGCCAATGACCCGCCGCAACATCTTGTTCATCTCGGCGACGACGTTGTTGAGGTCGAGCACCTTGGGTTGCAACGATTGTTTGCGGCTATAGGCCAACAGTTGCCGGGTCAATCCCGCCGCCCGGTGCGCCGCCTTGAGCACCTCTTCCGCGTGCCGGCGCAACGGCGGCCCCTCCGGCACATGGCGCAGCATCAATTCGGAGTAGCCGATGATCGCGGTCAGAATGTTGTTGAAATCGTGTGCCACACCACCGGCCAGGCGTCCGATTGCCTCAAATTTCTGTGACTGAAGGAACTTTTGTTGGAGCTGTTTACGCTCGCTGACATCGCGGACGTGCAACAACAATGCCGGCTGCTTCCGGAAGGTCACCCGCCGCACCTTTAATTCCACCGGCACAACATGGCCGTCTCGGCTCACCACATTGCCTTCGGCATATTCCAACTTACCGCTCACAAACTGCTCATAGGCAATCCGGGCATCTTCCTGCTGCTCGACCGGCACAAAGTCGAACATAGATTGACCAAGGATTTCCTCTCGTTTCAACCCGTATAACGCACAACCTGCAGGATTGGCATCCAACACGCGACCGTTGTTATCCCCGACAAAAATCGCGTCGGGCGAGCCCTCGAACAAATCACAAAGTTGCTGCTGACTTTGTCGTAACGCTTCGGTGGTCCTGATGCGCTCTGTCACATCTTCCATGGTACCCACAAATCCGAACAACTGACCCTGGTCCGACAACATGGGCGAACACCGCAAATGAACCGAACGCATGATGCCTTGCGGTGTTTGGATGCGGAATTCACGCGAGTACTCGCCACCCGTCTGTATGTATTCGCGCCAGCTCTGCACCAGCTCGTCCCGATCCGCCGTCCAGACACTGGCGACCCAGCCGTCGCCCAGACAATCTGTCAACTCCAGGCCGCTCAGCGCACAAAGCCGCGGATTCACATATACCCACGTTCCCAGAATATCCGCCACAAACACTCCGATCGGTGAGCTTGTGCTCAACGAGCGAAAGAGCTCCTCACTTTGCCGAAGCGCTACCTCAATCTTTTTGCGCTTCGTGATATCACTAATGAATCCCTCCAACGCCAACACTTCCCCCTCGGCGCCGCACACCGCGCAGCCATGCTCAAACACCCATTTCTGCTCCCCCGTGGCCGTGCGGATCCGGTAGGTCAACTGGAACGAACGCCGCGCCGCGACTGCGGCCTGCACCTCCGCCCACACCGCCGCTCGGTCGTCCGGCTCAATCAGATCGGCGTACGCGATCTTCTGATTGCCAATCAAATCCGCCGGCGCGTAACCCGTCAACGGCCGGCAGCCCTCGCTGATGAATTCCATCGTCCAGCGCGCATCGTTGCGGCAGCGATACGCCATGCCCGGCAGGTTGCTCATCAGCGTCGCCAACGTCCGCTGGCTCTCTCGCAAGGCGCTCTGCGAGCCTTCCAGCGCCGCCAACATCCCGTTGATTGCCGCCGCCAGGCCGGCCAACTCATCCGCGCCGGACACGGACACGCGCGTCTGCAAATTGCCGCTGGAGGCGACTTCATCCACCGCGCGCGCCAGCCGTTCCACGCGCCGCAACACATACCGTTCCAACAACCCAAACGTCAGCCCGACGCACGCCAAGCCCATCGCCGCCAATGCCCCGGTGAGGTACAACACAATCCGTTGCCCGTAGCTGAACACTTCGCGCGGCACCCGCACCTGCAACAACACCGCCGGCTTGCCGCGCAAATCCTTCAACTCCGCGTACCCCGCTATCCAGTCGGCATCCAACACCTGCGTGGTCACCTGGTGGGGGGAAATAAAAGCCCCATCGGGCGCCACAAACTCCGCGGACTGCCGCCGCTCCTGCGCGCCGTGGATCGCCACCGGCGCTTGGGTCAGCCGCGCAATCTGCGCCGTCACGCCCCGGTCGACAAACCGTCCAAAAATCACAGTGCCGCGAACCGGCCCGCTCCGTTGACTGTTCAAAACCGGCCGCACGGCGACCAACATCAATCCTTCGGGCAATTCGATGATCCCGGTCTGGACAGAATCCCAACGGCTGTGCTGGAGCAACAAACCGCCCGGAGCCAACCAGCGATCGAGTCCCACCGGCAAGGGCCGTTCCACGCCACGCCCAAGATCAAACGCCTTCGCGTACACCACGCGCCCCGACGAATCCACAAACATCATCAAACTCAGCCCCAAAACCTCAAACGTGGCATCACTACAGTTGGACTGGATAAACTGCGGATTGCGATCCTCGATAAACTGGTAACTCTCATCCCACACTGCCCAATCGGCCGCTTTGGACGCCAAGGTGTTGAGTTGGACCTGGAGCGCATCCACTGCCTGTTGCACGCTCCGCTGGACCGCCTGCTCGTCCAAGCGTCCAAACCCCCGCGTCAACAAAGCAATCAAGACGGCCGACAGTCCGATAATCAGAACCGTCGCCGTCGCGCCGATGATTAACAAGATTTTCCGGCGAAGCGTCACGTATTGCGTAAACCCTTGGGGAATCAAAAGTAGCGACTTCCATGCCAGCCGAACGGGCCAGTCTGTCCCACCCACCCCATCCGGATCCTTGACTTGGCCGGAACAGCCATGCCATAGTCCGCGCCACTATGGCGGGAAAATCACCGACCAACTTGATGGACAAAATCGTCGCCCTGTGCAAACGGCGCGGCTTCATCTTCCAATCCAGCGAAATCTACGGCGGCATCAACGGATTCTGGGACTACGGCCCAGCCGGCACCGAACTCAAACGCAACATCCGCGACGCCTGGTGGAATGACGTCGTCCGCCGCCGCACCGACGTGGTCGGCTTGGATTGCAGCATCATCATGCATCCCCGCATCTGGGAAGCCTCCGGCCACGTCACGTCCTTCAACGACCCCATGGTAGACTGCAAAAAATGCAAGGGCCGCTGGCGCGCCGACCAGTTACCGGATACCCAATGCCCCGAGGGCGGACCGCACGATTACACCGAAGCCCGTCAATTCAACCTCATGTTTGAGTCCCATGCCGGCCCGATCAAGGACGACGCCAACAAAGTCTATCTCCGCCCCGAAACCGCCCAAGGCATCTTCGCCCAGTTTAACAACGTCCTCAGCGTTTCCCGTCAGAAAATCCCATTCGGCATCGCCCAAATCGGCAAGGCATTCCGCAACGAAATCAACCCGCGCAACTTCACCTTCCGCAGCCGCGAATTCGAGCAGATGGAACTCGAATTCTTCATCAAACCCGGCACCGACGCCGAGTGGCACCGCCGCTGGGTCGAAGAACGCCTCCACTGGTACGAGACCATCGGCCTGCCCAAGGAAAAACTCAGCATCTACGAATACAAAAAAGACGAACTCGCCCACTACGCCAGCGCCTGTGTGGATGTCATGTTCGCCTTTCCCTTCGGCGTCCAGGAACTCGAGGGCATTGCCGCCCGCGGCAACTTCGACCTCTCCCAACACCAAAAATTCTCTGGCAAAAGCCTCGAATATTTCGACGACGAGACCAAGGAAAAATACATCCCCCACGTCATCGAACCGAGCGCCGGTGTGGACCGCATCTGCCTGGCCCTGATTTGTGCCGCATACACCGAAGAGGAAATCGCGCCCGGCGACACGCGCATCGTCATGAAATTCGCCCCGCGTATCGCGCCGGTCAAAGTCGCCGTTTTCCCGTTGCTCCGTAACAAACCGCCGCTCGTCGAAAAAGCCCGCCAAGTCTTCGAGCTCTTGCAGCCGCACTTCACAACGGAATGGGACGACCGCGGTAACATCGGCAAACGCTACCGTTACCAAGACGAGCAAGGCACCCCGTGGTGCGTCACGATTGACTTCGAGACACTCGGCGAAAAAGGTCCGGCGCTTGCAAACACCGTGACGGTGCGCGACCGCGACACGATGAAACAAGAACGCGTCAAAATCGCTGATCTTGTGCCGCTGATTTCCGAACGGTTGCGCCAATGAAAGGAGTCGTTTTGGCGGGTGGACTGGGCACGCGGTTATATCCGCTGACCACCATCACCAACAAGCATCTCCTGCCGGTCTACGACCGGCCCATGATTTTCTATCCCATCCAAACCCTTGCCGCCGCTGGTCTCCGCGAGCTGCTCATCGTTACCGGCGGCAACAACGCCCGCGACTTCCACCGCCTGTTGGGTGATGGCCACCAGTTCGGCCTTGAACGTCTCCAGTACGCCTATCAAAAAGGCGAAGGCGGCATCGCTGATGCCCTCCGCCTCGCCGAACGTTTTGCCCATGGCGACCGACTGGTGATCATGCTCGGTGACAACATCATCGAAAAAAGCATCCGCCGGCACGTGACCGCCTACCGGCGACAACAACGCGGCGCCCGCCTCTTGCTCAAACAGGTTGCCAACCCGCGCGATTACGGCGTCGCTGAGTTCGTGGGCGACCGCTTGGCCCGCATCATCGAAAAACCGAAACAGCCGCCTTCCCGCTTCGCCGTGACGGGCATCTATTTCTACGACGCGACCGTCTTCGACATCATTCGCACCTTGAAACCCTCCCCGCGCGGCGAACTCGAAATCACCGATGTCAACAATGCCTACCTTCAACGCGGCGAATTGGAGTACGACATTCTCGACGGCTGGTGGGCTGATGCCGGCGCCTCCCCGGCCAAATTGCTGGAGACCAACCTACTCGTTGCCCGGCAACGCGGGGTCGCGTTTTGATTGCGAGCGGGAAAACGCGTTCGCTGCCAGCGCACACACCACCGGCATCACGGGCAAACTAAACCGCAGGTCGGCATAACTTGCCGCGTGCACGAACATCACGTAGCCAACCAGCGCGACGCACATTCCTGTCTGCCGCCCCCACGGCCAGCGTCGCCATAAGCCAATACCCAAAAGTCCGAGGTAGGCGGTCTGGATCAGCGTGCTGGCGAACTGTTCCCGGCGCGCCGCGCTCTGGAACCAAAACCGACCACACTTCCTCCCGAACAATTCCAGCGCCTCGAGCGGATTTTCACGCACCTGTTCCCAAGCTGCCCGGTAAAATCGCCGGTCGCGTTGCACCACCGAACGCCCGGCCTGTTCTTCCTCAATCCTCCGCACAGCCGCGAGCCAATCCGACTTGCCGGGGCCTTCCCACAGACCGAGCGTCGGCTGAAAATTCCCGACGAACGTCGTCACTCCGCCTCGTTCCGTGGCCACCGGCAAAAACTCGCCGCCGGTCACCCGGAAATTGCGCACCGTCCACGGCGCAATAACCGCCGCCATCGCAGCCACCGTCAGCCAGGCGCGCCGCGGGAAGAACGCCAGCAACACCACCGGCCACAACAGGAACGACGGTTTGCACAAATTCACCAGCCCCAACCACGCCCCCGCGCCCAGCCACCGATCGCGTTGCCACAGCACATAGACGGTCACCAAAAACGCGAGCACGATTTCCTTGTTCAGAAACGCCACCCGCCAGATCGCAAACGGATACAGTGCATACAACCACGCTGCCCACACGCTGTTCCCGCTCAGCCGATACACCAGCGCACACGTCGCCACATCCAACAACACCTGCACCCACTTCACGGCCAGCGGCGAGCCGGCCACCGCCACCAACACCGGGTAAACCGGTCCGCGTTCCACATCCGTGTATTGCCCCGCGCGAATCGTTTGCGCCAAGGCCCAGTACCCATCGCCATCGGCGCGCAAAGGCAGTCGTTCCTCCACTACCGGAAAGCCAACCCAGACAAACGCAAGCCGCAAAATGAACGCGCTGATCAGACAGAGAAGAAGCTGTTGGTTCATGACTATTACCCACGCAACCGCTCGCGTTCGCTACAAAATCAGCATGCAATCACCGTAGCTGTAGAACCGATACCGCTCGCGGATGGCCTCGGCGTAGGCTCGGAGAATCAATTCCCGACCCGCAAACGCGCTGACCAGCATCAATAACGTGGACTTCGGCAGGTGAAAGTTCGTCAACAACACATCCACCATGCGGAACTGAAATGGCGGCCGAATGAAAATGTTGGTATGCCCCGTGGCCGCGCGCGGTTCGCCCAGTGTTTCCAATGTCCGCACCACCGTGGTGCCGACCGCGACAATCCGGTTAGCCGCGCGCATCTTCGCAGCCGCTTCCTCCACAACCGTGAACCGTTCGGCGTGCATCTGGTGTTCTTCGACCTGCTCCACCTTCACCGGCCGGAACGTGCCGATGCCGACGTGCAACGTGATGAACGTGTGGTCGAACTGCGCCAGCATTTCCGGCGTAAAATGCAACCCCGCCGTGGGCGCCGCCACCGCGCCGGGTGTGCGCGCAAACACCGTTTGATACCGCGTCCGGTCTTCAGCCAGATGGTGTCCCCGAGCGGGTGCAGGCCGTTTGATGTACGGCGGGAGCGGAACATCGCCGTGCCGGGCCAGAAAGGAACCCACGTCGCCACGAAACCGCAGCAGCCGTCCCCCAAAGTCCGTCGAGCCTTCGACGACAGCAGTAAGTTCGTCCCCACCAAATTTCAAAACGGTACCGGTCCTGGCTTTCCGGCCCGGCTTGACCAACGCCGACCAACGGTTCTGGCCCAAGTCTTCGACCAGCAACAACTCCAACGACGGCTGGCTGGCCCAAAGGCGGGCTGGGATGACTTTCGTGTCGTTCAAGACAAGCAAGTCGCCATCCTGGAGATACCGGCCCAAGTGACGGAATTGGTCGTGACACAGCTTTCCGGTTGCGCGATGGACAACCAGCATCCGCGAGGCAGCGCGGTCAGGTAACGGTTGCTGGGCAATCAGCTCCGGCGGCAATGCGTAATCGAAGTCGGAAGTTTTCACCGGCGGTGGAGCAACCAGAAAATCAAGGTGAGAACCACGCTGAGCAGCAGACAAGTCGTCAAGGGGAAATAGAACTTGAAATTGGGCCGCTCGACGCGAATGTCGCCGGGCAGACTGCCCAGCGGCAACCCCGTCCTACCGGCCAGCCAGAACAACACGCCCAACCCCGCCAACGCGAGGCCAGTCACGATGAGGATTTTGCCAATGTCGCTCATGCCGTCAGTGTAGCGCAAACCGGGCCGCAAGGCGAAAGAGAAGCAACAAGAAGCCGCTGCAAGTCAGAACAAACAGTGCAACGCCAATGCGGCGCGGAGACGACGACGGTAGTGGTCGCGCGTGATTTCGTAGGTCCCGAATTGCGCGAGGTGGGGCGTCAGCCATTGTGTGTCCAGCAGTGTGAACCCCTGCCGACGGAGCCGCTCCACGAGCGCAACGAGTGCGACCTTCGAGGCATCAGTGACCCGGTGGAACATGCTCTCGCCAAAAAACGCGCCACCGATGTGAACGCCGTGGAGACCGCCGGCCAGCGCGCCGGGACGGGGAGCATGGAGCGTGGCGGGTGTCGGCTCCCAGACTTCGACACTGTGCGCGTGGCCCAACCGGTGGAGTTCGCAGTAACTAGTGATGATCTCCTCGGAGATCCAATTGCCTTTGGAGCGTGTGGTCGCGCAGGCGCGGATGACGGCAGGGAAGTCGCGGTCAAACGTCACCAGAAACCGCTGTTTCTTCAACGTCCGACGCAGGCCGTGTGGAATATGGAATCGGTGATCGAGCGGAATGATCGCGCGCGGGTCGGGGGAGAACCAGCCAATCGTGCCGCGTTCGTCCACGGCCATCGGGAAAATTCCCTGCCGGTAGGCGGCGAGTAACAGGTCGGGCGGGATCATGCCGGCAGTGTAGCAAACCGGGGCGGCTCTGATAAGATGCGGCGAATGACGACTCGACATAAAGGGATGGCCGCGTTGGCAGTGGCTTTGACTGCGTGGGGCTTATCGCAGTTGTTCGTGAAGTATTTGATCCAGCACGGTTATGATCCGCATACGCAGAATTTTTACCGGTACGTGGCCGGGACACTGGCCATTTTGCCGTGGGTCTGGCACCGGATGCAGGTGCGACAGGTGCGGTTGACGCGCCCGGTGCTGTGGCGGTTGCTCGGCGTGAGTCTGGCGGCGGTGGGGCATCAGGTCAGTTGGGTGGTGGCGATGCAGTGGATTTACCCGGCGTTGGCGGCGTTTTTGATCAAGTCGAGCGTGTTGTTTGCCGGGGGGCTGGTGTTTCTGTTGTATCCTGAAGAACGCTGGGTGTTCCGATCGGGCCGGTTCAGGGGCGGGTTGGGGCTTGCGTTGGCGGGCGCGGCCGGACTGGCGTTGCTGCGACCGGATTTGGATCGGATGGAGATCAACGTCGCCGTGCTGCTGGTGCTCTTTTCGGCGGCAATGTGGGGAACGTACAGCGTCGTTGTGAAACGTGTGTCCGCCCAACTCGGCCCAACGGTGTCATTTGGCGTGGTTGGGGTCTATGTGACGCTGATCTTGGCGGTGCCGGCGGTGACGGTCGGTGACCTCGGGCATTGGCGCGAAGTGGCGTGGCCGGTCAACGTGGTGTTGGTGGTGTCGGGCATCCTTTGCATCGGGGTGGGGCACGTGTGTTACTACGTGGCGCTTCGCGCGCTCGGCGTGGCGGTGTGTACAACGATGTTGATGACGACGCCGTTGTTCACGATGCTGCTGTCGTTTTGGTGGTTTGGCGAGCGGTTGACCGCCGGACAGATTGCGGCGGGGATCGTGTTATTGGCCGGCGGGATATTGACGTTGTTGGCAAAAGAGAAACCTGCGCCGGTAGCCGGCGCGGTGGACGCGTAGCCAGTGGACGGTTCGTGGGAGCGGTTTGTAACCGCGACCGGCGGGGGCGCGCTGGAAAAGCGCTTCCCCGAAAGCGATGCCGGGCTATCCTTGTTGGAGAATCCAGTCCACGGCGTGACCGATGTCGGCGGCGACGTGGTCAGGCTGAACTTCGCCTTTGGCGAGCGTCTCCGAGCCAACGCCGGTAAGGACGAGGATCGTGCGGGTGCCAGCGTTTTGGCCGCATTGAATATCCGTGGAGCGGTCACCCACCATGAACGACCGGGCAAGATCTAGGCCGTACTCGGCGGCGGCTTCCCGCAAAAACTTCGGCTTGGGTTTCCGGCAGTCGCAGTTGTCTTCGGGATGGTGCGGGCAAACATAATAGCGGTCAAAATGCACGCCGACCTTGGCAAACTCGGCATCGAGATAAGCGTGAATTTTTTCGACCGCCTCGCGCGTGAAATAGCCGCGGCCGACGCCGGATTGATTGGTGACCACAAACAACCGGTAGCCCGCATCGAGCAATCGTTTGAGCGAACGCAGCGCGGCCGGCACCACAATCACGCGCTCGACATCGCCGACGTAGTTGGCGTCGTGCATGACGACACCATCGCGGTCGAGAAACACGGCGCGGTGGGCAATAGTTGTCATGGTCATGGGCGGCGATTGTAGGGAGAAGAGCATCGGACGCAAGCGGGAATCATGCGGCGCGGCAACCCGTGGCGGACGGGGGCGCGGTCATGAGTGGAGCGGCTGGTGACCTTGCGCGTGTTTCTCGGCGAGGTCGTGGAGGCGGTCGAGAATGCCGGCGAGTTTGCGGCCCGTGGGCGTGAGTTGATAATGCACCCGCCGCACCTTGCCGGAAATCTCCGCGCGGGTGATGAGCCGGTAATCCAGCAGCTTGCGCAACCGTTCGTTCAACACCTTCGTCGAGATGCCGGGAATGTACCGCTCCAGTTCGCCGGGACGAGTCACGCCGCACCCGATGGCCGCCACCACCGCCGCCGACCATTTGCAGCCCACGACATCTTCCAGTCGCCGGTACGCCGTCCGCTCCGGCAGGCTCAGGTATTTCGCGTTCCGTTTCGCTTTCACGCGGCCACTGTATCACGCTCCAACGGCCGCGTCAGCCGGTAACCATTTTGTGCCCTCTTTCGCCCCGCGCGGGCATCGTCCACAGTGACGGCATGAAAACCAAAGCCATATTCTATCATGCGGGCTGCCCGGTTTGCGTGGCCGCCGAACAAAACGTCGCCAACGCGCTTGATCCGTCGCGCTTTGAGGTGGAGCACGTCCACCTCGGCCAGAACAAAGCGCGGGTCGCTGAAGCCGAGAAGGCCGGCGTGAAATCCGTTCCCGCGTTGGTGTTGGGCGGTCAGGCCTACCACATCAACTTCGGCGCCGGCATCGAAGCGCTGCGTTGAGGGACCTGTTTCGTCGGAGCGTTTATCTCGTGTCGTACACCGGCACGAGATAAACCTCCTCGAAATCCAAGCCCGGTAAATCCAGTTTCACCGCGAACTCCCAGAACACCGGCTTGGCCGCGCTGAGCTGTGTTGCCGGCAACCCGGATGGCGGCTCAAACCGCCATTCCAACGTCTCGCCGCGCGTGAACGTCCGCTGCCGGTCCAGATGGGCCGTGGCGCCCCACAATTCCTCCTGCACCAGATGCGCGCTGCGATTCTTGCCGGAACCGGTGTGCTCGAACCATTCCTCGACACACCGCAACGTGAACGTGCCGCTGCGGGCCGTCGCGATTCCTTCCCCCGGCAACCAGCGCACCACGACCGGCTCGCGCCGCCGGTAAGGAAAACGCGCAAACGCGATCCGCGAGCCGCCAAACTTGAACGCCTTCCCCGTCCGCCGCGCCGTCTCCCACCACACCGCCAGCAAAATCAGGTCGAAGACGACCACGATGGCCTTCACCGGCCACGGCGCATTGGCGAAGAACGCCCAGTAGTTGAAGATCGAAAGAAACAACGTCAGAAATGCCGCCCCCGCCAGTGCCTTGATCGCCGCGCTCCAGCGAGGCGGGCTGTAGCCGGTCGTGTCCCACCCGTAATCCGCCAACGCCGGCTCATTCGGAAACTGCCGGGCCGCCTCGCGCCGGCGTTGTTCCGAACGCAACTGCCGCAGCGCCATCCCTTCCACAAACATCCCGGCCGCCGCAAACACCGCCCCAAACACCGTCAACACCCACCACGGCGCATGCACGCCTTGCGGATCGACCGGAATCACCCGCAACCCGACCAGCATCACCAACACGCCAACCGTGACGAACAGGCCGCCAAACAAAAACGCGCCCACCGCCGGCAACCCCGTCTGCGCGCCGCGCCGTTCGGTTCGCCCCGGCAAACGCCGCCGCTCCGTTGAAATGTTCCACCGATCCGCGACCATGTCCGCACTATGCCTTGCGTCCTCCCGCCTGTCGAGCGACCAACTTTCCGAATGGCCACTGTGTGGCGCGTGGTTAACTTACCAGCAGTCAACCGGAACGATGTAGTTGATGTAGTCGGAGGGCGCGACCGCCGGGCGCGCCGTCTGCCGCCAACGACTCGTCGCGCCCGGCGGCCACGCCCATCTACCACACACCTTTTGGTGAGTCCGTCTTTGGAGTGACGCGCTCCGTCGCGTCCGTTCGCGCAATGCGGCCACGACGGAGCGTGGCCCTCCATTCAACTGCATCGTTTCGAGTGAATCCGTATTGATCGCGCTGACTGATCGCTGAACAGCCACGAGATGCACGGCCGGCGCTTTGATCAGCGCGGTCACGGCGACACCGGGTTGGAGGCCGAGTTCCTCGCAGGCCGGGCGCGTCACGAAGGTGAACAAGGGAAACCGGCGTCACCGTCGAGGCAGTTTCATACGGCCCATCCGCACACAACGATGGCAAACCGATGTTGAATACGGTGCGATTCAGCCACCGGCTTTACGGCTGTTTGGGCTGACGGTCTTTCACAACACCCCCTCTCCCGCCGCGTCTCCGAGGCCTGGGGCATCTCTCGCTAGGCGTTTCACACTCAGAACGAAACTCCAGCGGACTGTCGCGGAGGCCTGTGAGCGCCGGTGAAACTCAACGGTGAAAGACACGGCCCGATCAACCGTCGGCTGATCGGCATTGCCCACTGACAGGCCTGCGGTGAGCGGTTATCATCTGTGCGTGATCTACCTCGACCGCAATGCGACGACGCCCATCTTGCCGAAAGTGCTGGAGGCGATGATGCCTTACCTGACGACGGAATGGGGCAATCCGTCGAGCAGCTACCGGTTCGGATCAAAGTTGAAGGGCGTCGTGGAAATGGCGCGGGAACAGGTGGCAGAGTTGATCGGAGCACATCCGGGCGAAGTGATTTTCACCTCCTGCGCGACGGAGAGTAACAACGCGACAATTCACGCGGCGTTGCAGGCGACCGGGAAACGGCATGTGATTACGTCGGTCGTGGAACATTCATCGGTGCTGAACCATGTCTCGTCGTTGGGAGGGACGGACCGCCGGGCCGCCTGCGATTCGGAAACGTCAACGGCACGCCCGGCGGTCGCGCCCTACCGGGTAACGTATTTGCCCATTGATCGGGATGGGTTGTTGAAGGTGGCGGATTTGGAGAATGCGATTTCGGACGACACGGCAGTGGTGTCGTTGATGTGGGCAAATTGCACTCGCTCGCGCCCGCTCGGCTCGGCCTGCGGCTGTCCGCTTCGCGCCCTGCGTCTCGCCGTTCCCAGCGGCTCGGCCTCTGAAACCGGCGTGTTGTTCCCCGTGAAGGAGGTTGCGGAGATGTGCCGGGCGCGCGGCGTGTTGTTCCATTGCGACGCGCGGGAGGAGCGGATCTTACATTTGATTCCGAACACGGAGTTGAACGGGCACAAGACGCAACGGCTGGCGAACACGACCAACATCACGTTTCACGGCATCGAATCGGAAGCGTTGCTGAT